>JANLHD010000088.1 GCA_024653865.1 archaeon
TAGGGGACTTGAGCAGGTATGTTGAACCAATACGCAATTGGCATGTTGAAAGGGCGATTTTTACAGAGGATTACAAAGACGCATTTGATATTGGGCGGCTTTATTTGGAAGCCCTTGACCCTAAGATGGCGAAACGCTCTGAGAGAGCGAGTGCAAGAAGAAAGAAATCCGAAAGGACCCCCCCCAGACAGGTACATAGGGTTTCAACAAGGTGAAGGCATTATTCTGTCAAGCAATTGGCATTCTGACCCGTATGGAAAATCAACTCCCATCCATGAAATGGCTCACCGCGAATTTGGTAATAGCGAAGATGTAGCACTCACAGTGGATTTTTACTACAGCCTGATGCGCGGCTTCATGACTCCCTTAGGATTGCACAGCGAAGTGCCGACACGAATCCCGGAGGCAAGAAAAGCATACTCAAGGGCGGTGAAGTTATACAATCTCGCAAAAACGCGGGGCGAGAAAGAGGCGCATCTGAGACTTAGGCAGTTTGCCGAATCCGAAATGAAAAAATCTGCTGCAAAAACCACAAAAACGTGAACTTATTTTAAGCAAATAAGCGAAAAGGGTGAATTTTAAAAGTTAACATGGGAAAGATAACTTACAAGGGGTTATCCTTTCGCATCTGTAGTGTAATGGTTAGCATTAGAGCCTTCCAAGCTCTCGGTCGGGGTTCAAATCCCCGCGGATGCATTTTCCAGACCGCTTAGAGTCGCTTTGCAAATTATAAAAATCAAAAAATAGTAAGTTGCGCGCGAAAAAAACGCGCGCGGGTCAAAAAAATAAAAAAAGGAGATATACTTCTCAAATTATTTCTTCTTTGCTTTGCTGCCCTTTTTTGCTGCTGCTTTTTTCTTGGCCATTGAGTATCACCCCTTTTGTGTGAATAAAATCCTAAACCCCTTTTCGGGAATTTAGCAGAACTAGTCTTTCCAAAAAAATATTTTTTGCAAAGCCGGAAACCCAATCGCCTTAATGGCGTTTCTCCTCCGGTTAAAGTTAATACGCGAACCTTATATTTAAGCTTAATCAAAAAGATTTGCAGGAGAAAGAAAAAAATGAAGCACACAAAAATTCAGCAGCTCGCGCTTGAGCGAATTTACAGGCTCTTCGAACTCGCGGAAAAAGAATTCCAAAAACATCCCAAGCGAAGCAAAAGATATATTTCACTCGCACGCGAAATCGGAAAAAAGGCAACCGCGAGGTTTCCTTTTGAACTCAAGAAAAAATACTGCAAAAAATGCAATTCGGTTTTTACGCAAACAAACTCCGAAACAAAAAAAACCGGGGATTTGACCGCGATAAAATGCCTCGAATGCGGCGCGCAAAGAAAATTCGGGACAAAACCCGGGCCGAAGCGAAAAGAAGCTTTTTAAAGGTTTCTTAGGCGAGAATTGTAATACTTCTAATTGTTAGAAGTTTGTTCCCCGTTCCAAAAGCGGCGCGGGGGATTTGAACAACCAAACCCTGAAAAGGGCAATCACGGAAAAAAAGGTGTAAAAATTGGGTATATTTGACGTGCCGGCAGCCCGCCTCATAGAAGCGGTCTCAACCGACTTAAAGCAAAAATTAAAGGAACCCGGATTCGTGGACTACGTAAAGACCGGGGCACACGCGGAGAGAACGCCCGACAGGAAGGACTGGTTTTATGTGCGCAGCGCAAGCGTGCTCTACAGGGTTTACAAAAACGGCAATGGCGGAACCGGAAGGCTTAGAACCTACTACGGAGGAAGAAAGAACCGCGGGGTAAAGCCGGAGAAAAAAAGGAAGGCAAGCGGAAAAGTCATTAGAACATGCCTGCAGGAACTCGAAAAGGCGGGATTATTGAAAAAAGCGAAATCCGGAAGGGTTGTGACCGGAAAAGGCGAAAAGCTTCTGTTTGACAAAGCAAGGATTATAGAGAAGGACTTCAAAGAAGAGGTCGCAAAAACACAAAAGGACAAGGCAGAAAGGGTTGAGAAGGCGGCAACAAGAAAGGCGGAGAGGCAAAAAAAAGCCGAAGAGGCCAAAAGGGCAAGAGAACAAAAAATTGCCGAAGAAAAAAAAGCACAAGAGCTAGAACTGGCAAAGCAAGAGGCCGCAAAGCAGGCTGAAGATAAGGGTGGAGCAAATGAACGAGGAGGAACTGAAGCAAAAAAAGCTTGAGGAACTGCGCCAAAAATACCTCGCACAAAAAGAGGAAGAGCAAAAAGAACTTGACGCGCAGGCCCAAGTGCAATCGATGCTAAGCAAAGTCCTCGATGAGGGCGCAAGGCAGCGGCTTGGAAACGTGAGGCTGGTGAACAAGCAGCTTTACACAAAGGCATTCCAGGCGATAATGATGATGGTGCAAAAGGGAATTGTGAGGGAAAAGCTCACCGAAGAACAGGTGAAGCAAATCCTCTCAAAACTCAAGAACGACAGGGAAATAAACATACAAAGAAAATGATTTTTATGACCAAAAAAAGCCAAGAAGAAAAGGAATTCCTCATTTCGACGAGAAAATCCATGGGCCCTGGCCTAACCAACGCGCCGGCATGGATAATGCAAAAGGCAGGAAAGAGGATTTGGAACAAAAAGGCGCAAAGGCACTGGCGCGACACAAACCTTATGATTGAATACAGGAAAAAACAGGCGGAGCAGGGAAAAGTAAAGGACAAAAAACCTGTGAAAAAGGGAAAGCACAAAAAAAGCGCGTCCCTTCGAAGGGCAAAGCAAAAGAAGTGAATGATTATGAAGGGCGAACAGGCAAATTACGTGATACCGCTGCGAGATGTCTTCGATGCGCAGCCCAAGAAAAGGATACGCAAGGCGCTGACCGAAATACAAAGGTTCGCGAAAAAGCACACGCGCGCAAAGGAAATCGCGATATCGAACGAAGTGAACGAAAAACTCCACGCGCACTCAAAAAACATCCCAAGAAGGATCAACGCAACGCTTAGAAAGGAAGAAACAAGGGTCATAGTGTTCCTCGAGGGCGGAAAGGAACTCGCGCAGTTCCTTGCCAAAAAAGACGCGACAAAGAAAAAGAAGAAAGATGAAGAGGCAAAGAAAAAGGAAACCAAAAAAGAAGACGCAGAAAAAACCGAGGACGACAAAAAAAAGCTCGAAGAAAAAAAGGCAAGAGAAGACGCCGCGCGCGCATCGGAAATCAAAAGAAAGACAGGCAACTAGTGGTAAAATGAACTTTTCACGGGGCACAATCAGAAGCAGCCCCTACATCGGCATATTCTCCTGCACAACAGAGGACATTTGCCTGCTCCCGCACAACACCTTGCCCAAAGAACAAAAGGCGGTTGAACAAGCCCTCGATGTCGAGGCAATAAAGGCAATGATCGGCGGATCCACGCTTCTTGGAGTGCTCGCAAAGGGAATGGGCAGAAAAATCGCGGTCTCAAGCATCACAGAGGACTCGGAAGTAAAAATGCTCGAGTCAAAAGGCCTTGACGTCATCCGTGTCGCGGGCTATACCGCAACCGGAAACCTGATTGCAATGAACAAAAACGCCGGAATAACAAGCCCTTTGCTAAAGGACGGGGCAAGAGAGCAACTCGAAGCGTTTTTCGGCATAAAATTCCACGAAAAGAGGGTCGCAAACAGCGACGTCGTGGGCGCATGCCTAACAGTAACAAATAAAGGGTTTATCGCCCACCCAAATATTAGCGAAGACGAGTTCGGCAAAATCGAAAAAATTTTCGGGACAACCGGAATTGCCACAACCGCCAATTACGGGGACCTTTTCGTGGGAAACAGCGTCGTAGCAAATTCGAAGGGCGTAATTGCCGGTTCGCTGACATCGGGAATTGAGATGGGAAAAATAGACGAAGGACTTAGGGGAGAGTAAAAATTATGGCAGACAAGACATTCATCGTAACGGGAACCTACAGGGAAAACAAGAACACAAAAAAATTCGCAAAAGAAATGATTGCGGTGAACGAAAAATTCGCGAAGGACAAGACATACTCACAAATAGGCTCAAAGCATAGGGTAACTAGGCACATGATTACAATAGAAA
>JANLHD010000094.1 GCA_024653865.1 archaeon
TGAACGCGAAAGCAAACCACTTCCACTTCCTCCCATGGTGCCTCTCAAAAGGCTGCGCCGAACCCTCATCATCGCTTCCGGAAGTGCTGTAGCGCAAATGCCCAATTCCCCGATCACCCGAGTACTTCTCCATTATGGCCCTTGCCTTTGGCTTTATTTTGGTAGAAAAAGCCTCGGACACCGTGCCGTTTTTCTTGTGCGTGTCAATTAATTGGTTCCTCTCGGAATTGTAGGTGGTTATTCCGGCGGCAAGCTGGCCGCGGTTTTGCATCTGCAGAAGCATCTTGTAAAGATAATAAGCGGCAGCCCCAATGGGGTGGTTTGACTTGGCTTTCGGCAGGTAGACTGCGGCAACCCCGCATTCATCCTTTACCTCACCCGGCATGTAAACTATACCGATTGGGAGAAGGAGAGAATAAAAACGTTTCCCCGCTGATTTTTAGTGTGAGGCCTGTGCACAAACTCGAGGTCGCTTTCAAGGAAAAAAAAGACGATTCCACGGGCTTTGCGGCAAAAAACGACATAGAAGAGGACCTCGGAATTGGCGGCCTTGATTCAATTTTTACTTCTGAAATATATTATATTGACGCCGAACTTGCGGCGCAGAAAATTCTGGAGATCGCCGAAAACGTGTTCATTGACCCCTTAATCCAAAAGTTTTCCCTAAAAGGAAACGTCCATTCAGGCGCAAAAAATTTCGTTGAAGTGAAGCTGCACCCGGACGTCACCGACAATTTGGGCATTGTCGCAAAAGAGGCGATTGAGGATTATTTGGGAAAACCGCTAGAAGGAAACATCAGGACCTCGAGGAAGTACTACCTTTACGGTGACATTGACGCAAAAGCTGCGAAGAGGATTGCAAAGGAACTGCTTGCAAACGAGGCCATTGAAACATTCGAGGTCGGAAAATGAGCGAAATAAAATTCTCCGGGCTTGACGGCGAGGCCTTGCGCGATTTGAGCAAAAAAATGCTCCTCGCGCTCGACGCAAAAGAAATGAAAACCATACAGGAATACTACAAAAAACTCGGGCGCGAACCCACCCAAATAGAGCTCGAAACCCTCGCCCAAACATGGAGCGAACACTGCAAGCACAAGACATTCACCGCAAACATCACCCACACGGAGGACGGGAAAAAAGAGGAAATAAAAGGTCTCTTCAAAACTTACATAAAAAAGGCGACCGATGACGCAAAAAAACCCTGGCTTATTTCGGTGTTCTCGGACAACGCCGGCATTGTGAAATTCAATGACGATTACAACGTGGCAATGAAGGCGGAAACGCACAACCACCCAAGCGCACTCGACCCGTACGGCGGCGCGAACACCGGAATCGGGGGCGTCATCAGGGATGTTCTTGGTGCGGGGCTTGGCGCAAGGCCGTTTGCAAACACGGACATATTCTGCTTTGCTCGCCCAGAATACCCAGGCGAAAAAGTCCCGAAAGGAATTTTGCACCCCAAGAGAATTTTCAAGGGTGTAAGGGCGGGAGTGCGCGATTACGGAAACCGCATAGGAATCCCAACGGTGAACGGCGCAATTCTCTTCGACGACAGGTATTTGGGCAACCCCCTCGTATTCTGCGGAACCGTGGGATTAATTCCGAAAGGAATGGAAAAGAAAAAGGCGAACCCCGGGGAAAAAATAGTCGCGCTCGGAGGGCGCACAGGAAGGGACGGAATACACGGCGCCACCTTTTCAAGCACCCAGCTTGACGAGAATTCCTCAAGCAGCGCTGTGCAAATCGGAAACCCGATAGAGGAAAAAAAGATGATGGATGCAATCCTTCGGGCGCGCGACGAAAAACTCTACACCTGCATAACCGACTGCGGGGCCGGGGGATTCTCAAGCGCGGTGGGCGAAATGGGGGCGGAAATAGGGGCGCGCATTGATTTGGAAAAGGCTCCGCTAAAATACGCGGGGCTCGAGCCCTGGGAAATCTGGCTCAGCGAAGCGCAGGAACGCATGGTGATTTCGGTGCCGGAAAAAAACGTTCGGCGCGTAATTGAAATTTGCGAAATAGAGGGCACCGAAGCTACCGTAATCGGCGAATTCACGGGAACAAAAAAACTTGAGCTCTTCTTTAAAGGAAAACTCGTGGGTGAACTTGAAATGAATTTCATGCACGAAGGTGCGCCGAAAAAAATCCTCGAATCCGAGTGGAATTCCCCTTCGGAAAATGAAATTGAGGCAAAAGAGCCCTCGGATTACAATTCGGTTCTCAAAAAACTTTTGGAAATGCCAAACATCGCGTCCAAAGAAACAACCGTTCGAAGCTACGACCACGAGGTGCGCGGAGGAACCGTGGGAAAACCCTTTGTGGGAAAAAATAATGATGGCCCCGCGGACGCGGCAATAGTGCGCCCGATTCTTGACGATTGGAAGGCGGTTGTGATAAGCAACGGAATCAACCCCTTTTACTCGGACATCGACCCTTACTGGATGGCGTGCTCGGCCGTGGACGAGGCAATCCGAAATGCCGTGTGCGTTGGCGCGGAATTCGACAAAATCGCGCTCCTGGACAACTTTTCCTGGGGAAATCCGGAGAAAAAAAAGGAACTCGGCGGGCTTGTGCGCGCATGCAAAGGCTGCCTTGATTCATCAAAAGGATTTGGCACGCCATACATTTCAGGAAAGGACTCCCTCTACAACGAGTACTCCGTCGGCGGCAAAAGCATAGCGATTCCGGGTACACTTCTAATTTCAGCGCTCGGAATCATCGCCGACTCGCGCCAAAAAATTTCTATGCCGCTCAAAAAGCAGGGCAACCCAATTTACATTTTGGGCAAAACATACGCCGAACTGGGCGCAAGCCACTATTCAAAACTCTCGGCAAGCCCTGGAGGAAAAGTCCCCCAAGTAAGGTTTGCGCAGGCAAAAGAATCCTACTCCAAACTCGGCAAAATTATTTCGCAGCAAGAGCGCGAACACCGCACAATTGTTGCCGCGCACGACTGCAGCGAAGGGGGCATAGGGGTTGCGATTGCGGAAATGTGCTTTGCCGCGGGAATGGGGGCGGAAATATTTTTGAAAAAAATCCCGCTCGGCGATACAATGCCAAGGAATGATTTCATTCTTTTTTCCGAATCAAATTCACGCATAATACTTGAGGTGGATGCGGCACACAAGGAAGAATTCGAGAAAAAAATGCACGGAACGCCTTTTGCGGAAATAGGTTACGTCACAAGCGGAAAGAACCTCATTGTGAACGGGCTCGACGGAAAGAAAATATTGGAAGAGGACGTAACAATCCTGAAAAAAGCGTGGAAGAGGACATTAAAGTGGTGAAAAAATGGTGAAGGCAATAGTACTTCGGGCGGCAGGGACGAACTGCGATTACGAGACAAGGTTCGCCCTAAAGCACGCCGGATTCGAGGTTGACGACGTGCACATAAACGAGCTCGCACTCGGCAAAAAAACGCTCTCCGATTACAAGCTGCTCGCAATACCAGGAGGCTTTAGCGCGGGGGACTATTTGGGCTCTGGCAAGGTTTATGCAAATAAACTTCTCTACAAATTGCACGAGAGCATCCCTGATTTCATCAGAGAAGAAAACCTTGTGCTGGGAATTTGCAACGGTTTCCAGGTGCTCGTGAAGGCCGGCATTCTCCCGGGATTTTCGGGCAATTACCGTGACCAGCAAACCACGCTCACGCTCAACCAGCCGTCGGGCTTTCGGTGCGAGTGGGTGAAGCTCAAGACCCAGGACACTGTAAGCGTATTCACAAAAGGTATTGATG
>JANLHD010000102.1 GCA_024653865.1 archaeon
AGTAAGGGCGCAAAACAAGTGCGACCGCTGCGAAGAAGAGGCAAAAATCTTTTTGGGCTACGGCCCCCACAGGTTCTGCCGCGAGCACTTTTTGCACTATTTCGAAAAGCGCGTGCAAAAAACAATGCGCACCGCGGGAATGATTGAAAGGGGCGAAAAAATAGCAATAGGGGTCTCCGGAGGGAAGGACTCCATGGTCACGCTCCACCTGCTCTCGGAAATTTACGCAAAGACAAACCCAATTGAGGCAATCCTAATCGACGAGGGAATACACGGCTACCGCGACAAGAGCATGCAAATAGGAATCGACTACTGCAAAGCAAATGGAATTCCCTACCACACTGTTTCCTTCCAATCAGAGTTCGGCGTGAACATGGAACAAGTGATGCAAAAAATTTCGGGCGACGAAAAACTCGGGAGCACGTGCTCTTTTTGCGGCGTATTCCGCAGGCACTTCCTAAACAAAAAAGCAATGGAAATCGGCGCAGCAAAACTCGCGACCGGCCACAATTTGGACGACGAAGTGCAGAGCATTGCAATGAATTTATTCAACAACGATTTGGTGAAACTCGCAAGGCTCGGGGAAAAAACTTCGGGGCTCGAGGGAAAAGGATTCGTGCCGCGCATAAAGCCTCTCTATGACACTCCCGAAAAGGAAATCATCGCATACGCGGCATTCAAGGGGCTTAGGCACTACTCCGAAGAGTGCTGCCCATACTCCTGGACAGCAAAGCGCAACCTCTACAGAAAAGTTTTGAACGAACTAGAAGAGCAAAGCCCGGGTACAAAGCACTCAATTCTCGCGACATTTCGGCAGCTAAAGCCAGTGCTCCTGGAAAAGGGATTTGCAAAAGGAAACACGCCGCTTGAAATGCACGAAGGAATGGAGGCGGGGGTTTCCCGGCAACTTGAGCGGCTCGCGAACACAAGCACAAAAACGCCCGAAAGCAAAAGTCTCAAAAAAGAAAAAACGCTCTCCTGCGCCCAAACAAAAGGCACCACCCCCTTCGCGGAAAATTAATTAACGACCCATGCATAAGTTGGTTATGCCAAGACGCAAAGGCGAACTAAGACGCGAGCAGGAAGAGCGGGCGGGAATAAAACCCAGGGCACGCGAAAGGGAAATGCCGGCATTCCCAAGGGATTTCGTGCAGACCGTGGAGCTAATAAACCACCACCACGACGTTTCACTGATTGCGACGACATTTGCGCGCCACATGCAAAAAAAATACGGTTTAAGCAACGCATCCATAGAAGCGCTGGGAGCCGCTTCGGGCACCCACGACATTGGAAAGACCACCGAGCCCGCAAAAAGAGCGATTGCAAAACACGGGCCACTCACCACCCACAGAAGGGAAGGAATGCAAACCCATGTGCCGCAGGGAAAAAGGCTTTTGAGAAAAGTGTGGGACCAAACAGTCTCAGACCCAAAGGCAGTCAGCAAAGTCGTGGGCATCGTTGGCGTGCACCACGAGCATTGGGACGGCAGCGGCTACCCAAAGGGCCTTCGCGGAGAAGAAATCCCCATAGAGGGAAGAATCCTCGGCCTTGTGGACCTATACTGCTCATTGCGCGAAAACAGGATCTACAAAACACAAAAAAGCCCAAAAGAAGCCCTCGTCATAGTCGATTACGAAAAGGGAAAAAAGCTTGACCCGGAGTTAACCAGGGATTTTATTCAATTCATGAAAAAAAGCGGCATCCGCTACCTTGACCCAAAAAGGCTCTCGGAGTAAAAAAAATAATATGGTCCTAGGCAGAATCGAACTGCCTTCTTGACCATGTCAAGGTCATGTCATACCAATAGACCATAGGACCGGGTCAAATATGGCAAACTAAGATTCTCGTACTCAGGAAAATATTTTAAGGTATCCTTTGCATACAAGAGCCTGCCAGTTTTAAGCCGCTCCCTGAACCTGATGACATGTTTCAAATTGGAACTCCCGACCTCCGAGAAATACTTTTGGGCTTTTAACCAAGAATTAGAACCTGCGTTAGTCTCCCCATTATAAGAAAAATAACCAAAACGCCGACCCAACTCAAAAACCTGTTTTAACAAGGAAGAGTTGTGGGAACTAAAATCCAGGGACATTTGCGAGCCCCTTTTGCAATAACTCCCATCAGTATCCATAAGCCCTCTAAGGCAACTTCTAGCCAAATTTTCATCAGCTAAAATAAAGCCAGGAATTACTGCTTTATTTCTAATTTTATCCCCCGTCTTTAACCCGAAAGTTTCCTTAAAATATTTTACAAAGTTCACGGAGGAAATGTTCAAATAAGCCAAATTCTTGCCTTTTTCGAACCTAATCTTATTCGGAATTATCCCAAAAATTTTCTTTATTTGTTTAGATAAATAAGGCAGGTAATGAATGTCCAAATCGCGGCTGACAGAAATTCTCATGACCTCATCGGTCAAGGTTCCATCTCCCAAATACGCCCCCAAAATCTCCGCAACCTCCGGAGTCACCTCTTGGGGAATAGTAATCTCCTTCGCATGAGTGATTGACAACGGGCTTTGCAAACTCGCATTATTGCCCCTTTTCCTCAAGTCCTGCAGATATGCCTCGCCATACTTCGCCATAACCGCCGCAATACCCTTCTTGCCACCTTTCACCGCACCCCAATTTGAATCAAAAAACTTCGCCCCAGACAAAAACTTGCCCTTCTGTTCTTCACCTAACAAAGCGGTGAGTTTGTCAAAAACAGGAATTGGAATTGTAAGTTTCCCGCGCCTGTAATTTTTGAATGCAGAATAATTTATCCCAATCCCGAATGCGAGTTGCCTCATGCTCTTCGCACCGAGCGATGATTTTGCGGTTTCAAAAAATTCTTTTCTCAAAGCTTCCGCGAGAAGAATCCTATCACCCATAATATATCCAACGGAGCGGGCATGTTTATCACTTTGCAAACAGACCTCATTGCCGGTGCTCAAAAATACCGCCCGCAAAACCAGCCAATGAGAAAAACTTCAAAATAAAGAAGATTATCATCGCGCAAAACAAAATGCAAAAACAAGATGGCAAAATACAAAGAAAAGAAAACAAAGGATTCAATCACAAGAATCCCTGCCCATGTTCCTTGAAAGTTCCGCCAAGGAAATACCTTCCCCAAAAGGATTCCCCTTTTGGGACACTTTAGTTTGATAATGAAAACCCACTCCATCACCTCCAAAACGCGTTTTTTCAAAAGCGAGTTTTTTCTGAAGGCGGCTTTGGGCTTTTGGAGGCATTAAACCCTAACGGAGCACCCAAATGCGGAGTTAGGTTTAAGCCGAGAAAAGCCAAGACGTAAGAAAAAACGAGCAAAAAACGCGATTTTGGTGATAGAAAGTCTTTTTTTGCAATCATTCCCAATATGAGTAGAATGAAAGACAAGCTAGACTTTTGGCGAAGAGACTTAGAACATTGTTATGAAACCAATCGTAGAAAAATACAAACAATAGTTATTTTAGTATTAGTTTTGTTAGTATCAATTTCAACAGTTAACGCAGTTTTAACTGGATTAAAGTACGGGGTTTTCCTTGGTTTAATTTCATACACGCTCCCGTTTTTTTTTATACTTATAATATTATTAATTTCCCCTAATTTTAAGCTAGAAAATTTAATTGGAACTACGGCAATAATTATAGCAATTTTTTCTCTAGCATTCACTTATGACGCATTTAATACAACCCACGTTTCTCTTGAACGAAGCATCGAAATAGACCAAAACATTCAACAAAGCATTTATGACAGTCTTGACATAAAGCTTGGATTGACAGCCGCAGTATCAAAAAATTTTCTTATGAATAAATCCCAATACATTGACGGAGGATTTGTACAACAAAAACTCCCTACTGATTTTGAAAGTTATATTGTAGAACTAAGGATTTCAGATAAGGAGTTAGAACGCACATTAATAGGGCTTGAACAAAATACAAAAAGAGTAAACTTTTCATCTGAGTACACTTTCGAATTGTTATTTTCTGACTTAAATGAGAATATGAAATATGCAATGAAAGTCGAAATTTGGGACAAGGAGTCAAAAATCATAGAACTTATTTTGGAACAATCATGTTGGGCAAAAAAGAGACTTGCTAAGTTAAGGGAAAAACAATTTGATAACCCGATAATGACAGATTATTTTCAAAATCTAAATCAAGGAGCCCGAATAACTTCAGCTCCTATATGTTAAATTAAAAATTCTCAGATTTTCTGAACCTCTATCAAATTCGCGTGCTTCTCTTCGCCTTCCTGAACATTGCCCGTGACAATCACGACATCGCCCTTTGCTAGCAAACCGTTTTTCTTCAGCAAGGACAGCGCCTTCTTTGACCTAACGCCAATGCCCCTTGGCAACAGGAAGGGAAATACGCCAAAATGCAGCCCCAAAATGCGCGCGGTCCTCTTATCCCAGCACGCGCCCACCACAGGAATTTTGCCCCTAAACCTTGAAATCATTTTGGCGGTGTACCCCGAACGCGTGAATGCCACAATCTTATCCACTTTTAGATAGGAGGCGAGCTGGTGGATGCTCTTTGTTATGCTGTCGCTAACGCCGTCCCCGAGATTCATGGAAACCTTGTTCACAACGCCGTTTTCAACCGCCTCGCACGAGCGCCGCATTTCCTTTGCCGCGGCAACCGGGTTGATGCCGATTGCGGTTTCGCCCGAGAGCATGAGGCAATCTGCGCCGTCAAGCACGGAATTCGCGATGTCGTTTATTTCAGCACGCGTCGGCGTGTCGCTTGAAATCATGGATTCAAGCATCTGCGTCGCAACAACAGAAAACTTCCCCGCCTCAAGGCATTGCCTAATCATTTTTTTCTGCAAAAGAGGAATTGACTCGCGCCTAACCTCAGCGCCCAAATCCCCGCGCGCAACAATAATGCCGTCGCTCTCCGCAAGTATTCCCGAAAAATTCTCGACGCCCTGGCGCGACTCTATCTTTGAAATTATGACACAATCATTCCCGGCCTTTTTCCTAAGGGCTTTCACATCCTTGCCGGATCTTGCAAATGAGAGCGCAAAAAAAGAGAGCCTCTTTTTCCTCGCCCATTCAAGCACTTTGAGGTCCTTTTTTGAAAGCGAGGCAAGCCCAAGCTCCTCACCGGGAATGTTCACGCCCTTGTTGTGCCTTAGCACCGCGGGCAAGGCGAATTTGAGCAATATTTTCCCCGCCCTCTTTTTTACGACGCGCGCACAGTACTTGCCGTCCTCGAAGAGCATTTTCGTGCCTTCCGAAACTTTTTTGTAAAAATCCTTGTCGAAATAAAGGTTGTCCTTTCTGGAAAAACCCGCCCAAATTTCCGACCCCTTCTCGATTTGCATCGTTGTTTTTGTCTTGAGCCTAAGCTCCGGGCCTTTGAGGTCGATTATCACGGGAGTTTGCGCAGACACGGAACGCACCAACGAAACCAAGGAGGAGTACTCCTGCAAAGAACCGTGGGCGGTGTTTATCCTAAACGCGTTGACGCCCGCAAGAATGAGTTTTTTTATCGCGCCCTTTTTGGAACTCGCAGGCCCCAGGGTCGCGATTATTTTTGTCGAGTGGAATTTCATGGTCGTCAAAAGTAAAGGGTTTTGGTTGTATTTTAATTCTTCGATTTTTTCTTCTCATCCGCCTTCTGGGCCTGCTTCACCATGGGGCCAAGCTCCTCTATGAGGCGCTTTTGGAACTCGCTTAACTCGTTAATCTTCGTGTCTATTTGCTTCAAATAATCGCTGACCTTCTTGTCTCGCTCAATAAGGGCGGCGCCGACCTCCTTTTTGGACTTGTTGTAATCCTGGATGCTCTTTGCAACCGTGTTCACGAACTGCTGCTTGAACATGTCAAGCGACTCCATCGTGGCGTTGAACTTCTCCGGGTCAACTACCTTCTTTATTTCCGCGAACTCCTTCTCCTTTGCCTTAATCGCCTTGTCCCACGCGACAAGGTGCTTTGCGAACAAATCGTCAAGGTTCGACCCGTACTCCTTGCGGAGCTCCTCGAAATTCTGGTCCTCGATTTTGGAAATCTCCTTCTTGAAATCCTTGAATGAGTTGTCAAGTTCCGATAAGTGCTTCTCAAAGCGCGAGTCAATGTCCTTGTCGATTTGCTTCTGGCGCTTCACGAGCTCCTGCTCAAGCGCGTTCATTCTCGCAATCTGGGCGACTATTGCCTGCGGGTCGACATCCTTCACCATTTCATCGAGCTCGCGGATTTTCTCCTGGACCTTTTGGGTTAATTCGCCCTCCTTTTCAATCTGCAAATTCTCCATCTTCTGCTTCGCGTCCTCAATCAGGCCTTCGGTTATCTTCGATTCGAGCTGCAGGGTGCGATTCACCCTAGCCTCCGTCTCATCGCGCTTCTTTTTGGATTCATCCATGAACTCCTCGAAGCCGGATTGCATCTGGATTATGGACTTGTTCGTGTCCGAAATCATCTGGCTGCGTATCGCATCAAGGCCCGCGAGCTTTTCGCTGATGCCGTTCATAAGCTCCTGGTTGAACCGCTTTTCCCCCTGCGCCTTCGCGACATCCGCCTGGACCTTTGTGTGCAAATCCTCTAGGCTCTTTGCCCTCGCCTCTATGACCTTTTTTATTTCCTCGGACTTTCCCCGCAGGCTCGCGTCGATTTTGCTGTCGAACAATTCGCGCTGCGACTCCATCGCCGCCTCGGCCTTTTTTATTTCCCTCTTCACGGCGGCGTCTATTTTCGCGTTTATCACCGAATCAATGTCCTTTTGGATGTCCTCCATTTTGTGGAGCTTCGAATCCACCGTGGCAAGAATCCCCTTTTCCCAGAGCTCGGAAATGTTCCCGGTTGCCGGCGCCGAATAACCCGAATATGCCGGATTCTTGATGGGCTTGTTGACGACCGGCGTATTCTCTTCATCGGGCTCCTCCATTTCTTCGTAAACATTTGCGTACATGTCCTCTTCGGATTTGGCGCTTGTTTTTGCGCTCTCCTTCCCCGCCTTGATGTTTGCCAGAATTTTTTTTGCTACGGGCTCGTCAACGCCCACGCTCTTTAGGTTCTCGAGAATCTCCTTGTCGGCAATGCCGAGCTCGAGGAGCTTTCTCACCGAATCCTTCAGAATCTGTTCCTTGTCCATGCGCAATACAACCGCTAAAAAACTTTGATTACTATTTGGGGAATTCTATTATATAAAGATTATTTGGGCAAAAAAAGCCCAAAACAAGGCGGGATTTTTCTGTGTCAAGGTATTAAAGGGTTACTGGGGAAAAAGTTTTCGAAGAAACAGGGCCCTTAGTTCAGTGGTAGAACGCTCGGTTGGCAATCGGGAGGCCGCGGGTTCGATCCCCGCAGGGTCCACTAGCCTCTTTTTTTTGAATTAAAATCCCGCGATGCAATCAAAATAAATGCCAAATTTAGGGGCGGATTTTGCCGAAAAAAAATCTGTTAAAGAAGCGGTGTTTTTAGGGCGAAATCAAAAGCACGTTGTCGCCGCGCAAAAGTATTTTTCCGTACTTGCTTTTTGTTTCCCCGTTCTCAAGCTTTTCCGCATCCTCTAGCACTATGTTCATGTGCACGTCGAATGCCATCAGCGTCCCCCTAAACGAGGTTGAGCCCTTGAGTTCCACCAGAACCCCTTTTCCTATTGAATCATTGAGCAAGTCAAATGGCCTGTTGTTCATTTTTTATCCCCCGAATTCTTCGGCTTTCTTTTGAATATGGAGAACAACCTGTTTAAAAAACGAGACACAGAGTTCCCCTTTTTCGGCTCCTCAACCTGAACAGAGAGCCCGGAAAGTTTTGCCGCGGCCTTTTGAATCGCAATAGCGGCGGGCGTCGTCGGCTTTCTAACCATAATAGGCATCACGCTCTCCTGCATGAAGCTGCGGCGCACCTCGTCATCGAAAGGAACGGATGCTAAAACCGGAAGCTCGAGCATCTTCATCACGTCGTCCTTTTTTATTTCGCCCTTCTCGTCGCGCACAAAATTTATTATGACACCAATAGCCTTGCTCCCGAGGCGCTGGGCGGTTATTTTCGCCTTCAACACATCGGCGATGCTAGGGGATGTCGGCATTGTTATCAAAAGAACCTCGTCGGACGCAGCAATCGCCGCGAGCACGTTTTTTTCTATCCCCGCGGCGCAATCTAGCAAAATGAAATCGAACTGGCCTTTAATCGAATCAATGATTCCCTGAAGCCTCTCGGAATCAATGCGCCTATAACTCTCAAGGCTAAGGCCCGAAGGAACGAACTTGAGTCCCGCGGGGCCGTCATAAATCGCGTCCTGAATGTTAGCCTCGCCCAAAAGAACATCATGCATTGTGATGGGGGAATTTTGCATGTTCAAAAGAAGCGAGAGATTCGCCATTGCGATGTCCGCGTCTATCACGCACACGTTAAGCCCGTGCTTTGAGAGCGCGATTCCCAGGTTTGCGGTGATGGTCGTTTTTCCGACGCCGCCTTTTCCCGAAACCAGTGCAATAACCCTGCCCATAAAATCAACCGAACTATTAATAGAAAAGATTGCTATGAATTAAAAAACTTGCCCCGCAAAAAAGCCCTTTTTCGCCTTTAAATCCTAATTTACCGCGTTTTGCGCCAAAAAGGAATCTATTTCCGTGGCAAGCGCCTTTAGCTCCACAACCGAAACATCCGAGGACGCCTTCACGAGATAGAGTTTTTTGTTCATTGGAAAAATCATGTTCCAGTGGCCGTTAGATTTTATGAGAATTGTTTCGCTCTTCGGGTGCTCGCTTTGCACATAACTGTAAAGCGCCGCGCCCGAAACCGCGGTTGAAACCGCGTGGCCGTTGCTCGAAATAATGGAACTCCCGTTCATTGACGCCACCACGACATCGTCAATCAGGTGCTTTTTTTTGAGGACCTTCAAAAATTCCGAAACATCGGTTGTGTCGG
>JANLHD010000106.1 GCA_024653865.1 archaeon
TATATGTGTGAAGAAGGATGTAGAGAGGAACCGCCATATATTCCCCTTTCTTAATTCCTGTGAGCAGGTTGCTTTCAAGCTTTTCCCTTCTCTTTTCAAATTCCTCCACCAAGCCGAATTTCTTTTTCACCGAGCGGGACTTTTTTGCGAGCGAATAGCAATATGCCCATGTCCCGCCGGGGTTTTTGTACAAAACATCCCAATGGGAATGCGATGACTCGCCGTGGAACGTGAGCGAATCCGCAAAAAGCGAATAGGCCTTGTCGATTTTTTCTCCGTCGGGGAGAACGCCTATTCTAGCCCCCCTAACCTCGCCTTTTTTTGTGAGAAAACCTTTCAGAAACCCGGGGTTTTTTTTGTCCACAAGTTCGCCGAAATTTCCGTGGGCGCGAAAAAGCTCTGCCGCGTGCAACAATTCCGGAAACTTTTTTGGCGACGCAACCCACCTGCCGTTTTTCATTGTGCAGGCATTAAGGCTTGTTTTTGCCCTTACGGTTCCCGCCTGAAAATGCGTACTGCTCACAATGATTTTTGCCATGAAAAAACAAATGGCTAACTCATATATTTAGATTTGCGCCCTAAGGCCACTCCGGGCAAAAGCCAAAAAAATATTTTAGAAAAAACGGTTTTTGCAATTAATAAAAAAAATAAGTTGGGGGAGGGATAAACCCTCCGCCCAAATTTCATTGTTCACTTGTCGCGTCTTCGTCGCAGTGGCCGGGCCCTATGTCACCCTCATTGTAGGATGCGAGCGTGGATGCTAGGCTGTTGAACAATTGCCTCTCTCCTTGCTTGCCCTTCCATGCCGCGGTATCAGTCGGCGAATAGGTGTTGAATAGGGCAGTGGCATCGGATATCGCATCCGAAACTTCTGCCGGATATGGCGCCCCGTCCAGGCCGTTTAGGACTGCTGCTATATACTGGTGTGCCAGCTGATAGTACACGTTTCCCTTTACTGGCGTGTTCATCACTTCATGATAGGTCATGTCGCTGAGGTAGAACACCGTGTCCGCTCCGCTTGGCAGCAATGCCCATGTGTCGTCAGACGGTGCCGGGCCGTATTCCGAGTGCGTCTTCCAGTAGCCCTGCGTTAGGGTGCAGCCGCACACAACGTGCACTAGGACATTGTGGTCGTCCGAATCCATTGCCTGCGTGTCATTCGCAGTGAGGGTGGCTGTGTTGTCAACAGTCACATCTCCACAGTTGGCGTCCGTGAACGGGCCCACGAACCTAGCATAGTCGAATGACTTGGGCGATTCGTCAAAGAGCGCGGTTCCAAGGAGCCCCGCAAAGGAATCCTCGACTTCGACCTCCTCGTCTATCACGTCGGTTGGGTCTCCGAACACTATTGATGCGGTGCCGCTGAAATCGGTTGCCCCCGTATCGTTCACGTCCAAGTTCCAACTATATTCGTGGTTCTGGAGTGTTGCGCTCGCCTCGTTCTCCCTTCCCTGGTCCCCATTTGGCAGGCCGTAGGAGTAGGAGCAGGTTATGTTCGAATCCGCCGCGAGTGTATACGGGAATGCCACTTGGCAGTCAACGCTTGGCGAAACCGCATCCGGGTTTATGATGTCCGAGATGCCGTTTATCACGGCGTCGTTGTCCGGGTTCGGGTTGGTCACGGTTATTAGCCCCTCAACCATCCAGTTGCTGTCCTCGGTTCCCGTGACGCTTGCCACCACGGTGTAATTCACGAGGAATTGCTCACCTGGCGAGAGCGTTATTTCAGTCTGGTCCGCGTCCTTTTCGATTTCCCAGAGGTACTTTCTCATATAGGACGTGTCGGCTGTTTTCTCGGTTTCGATTTGGTAGCAGTGCACTGTCACGCTCGCGTCATCGCTCTGTTGTGTTTCGATGACCGTTGCTGTGTTGTCGTGCGTGAATATGGCGTGGCTGTCCACGAATTCAACCTCTGAACAGTCGAATTCCTGCTCATATTGCACAGAGCCCGAATCGACGAACTCCCAAGGCCCCGCCCCAGGATTCGTGTCCTCGACATTCACGGTTCCATTGGTTTCTTCTGGAATAACCCCTTCGAAATCTATGCCCGCATTCCCTTCACCGCCATCGACATCCCCGCTTGTGGTCGCGGTCGCGGTGTTGGTCCTGTCGGCATCGTCCGGCAGGGCAGCCGAGTACGAGCAGTTTCGCACTTCCCCCGGACCAAGGTCGATTGGGAATGCCTCGCCGCAGTCAACAGCCGGGTTTATTCCCCCGGTGATGCTGTCATCAACCCCCGTTATGGTTGCGGTGGCGAATTGAGCCGGGTTTGTTATTGTTATTGTGCCTTCAACAAAATAGGATGTTGATCCCTCGGTTTTCGTCACTTCCACTGTGTACAGGGAAGTTGCCGTGTCCCCTTCGAATATGGACCATTCTTCCGGCGTCACTGTTTTGTCTATGGCCCACTCGAATTCCACCGATGAACTCGGCACTGCGGTCTTTTCAACGCCAAGGCCAACGTCTTCGTAATCTGCCTCAAACGCTGTGTCGGCATTTACTGCTACACCGCCGCCAAGGTGGGATTCCCCTCCGGAGTAGTCCGCAGTTGCGTTCAGGCTTCCTCCAGACACATCAGCCTCCGAAACTAGGTAGTCAACCATGTCCGAGAGAAAAGGCGACCCGCTTTCTACCAGCGGAATGCCCCCTATCGGCGTGACGTCTGAGATGCCGCCATCAGGGGTTGTGATTGTGAGTGTGCCCCCGTCATAGTTGCAGTTTGGCGCCCCCGCATGCGAGAGGATCGCCCTATACTTTATTGGTTCTGCGGATTGTACCGTGCCTGCGCCAATTGGCGTGACGCCGTCCGACCTAAAAGCCGTGAGTGACAACGAAACTCCATTTGCGACACAATCCAGCGGGTCTGTGTGTGCAAAGCCCGGCGCCGCCATCGACAGCAAAAATGCGGCTATTGCGAGCAGCACCAGGGCGTTTCTAGAATTATTTTTCATATTTTGATTCAGCCTCCTTTGTGTGGTTTTTATTCATTTTTTTATTCATTTGAAATGAGAACTTGTTGAGTGGCGGTACTATGGAACGAATTTATTACAACTGAATAAGTGCCGTAGTGTTTGTTCTCTCCTATACTTTCGCTTTTGAAATATATAAGCAGTTAACTATTGTTAATTTTTTTTTATTTTAACGGAACTAAATGAAATGATAAGCCCCGAAAACCTGGAAGTTTTGATTCAATTTAGGCAAAAAATATTTATATTTGCGGCGGCGCCAAATCTTCGGCCTTGAAGAGCTTTTCCTGCATGCCCTTTTTCACCTTTTTTTTCTCGTCCTCTGAAAACAAAAGCTGCATGTGCGGATAAGCGATTTCTATGTCATTTCGCTTTTCAATTTCATCCATAAAACTTTTTACAATATCATGCCGCGTGGCCCTGACCGCGGAAATGTCCGTAGTATAGAGAACTGCAAGGTCGATGGATGATGCGCCCAACTCCATTTTTATGTTTGGCTTTGGTATCTCAAGCTCCGGCGAGCCCTCGGCGGATTTCATTATGTCAAGGTTTTCCTTCACGGATTGCTTCACAAATCCCTGCTTGAGTTTTTTCGAAGCCTCGCGCATGAGTTTCATTGCCTCCTGCCATGACTTGCGCTCCGCGGGTGTCGCGAAGTTCGTGACCTTGAGGTATTTTTTGATGGTTGCAAGGGTCACGTTCTCGAGAATCACCATTGCCTTGCGCCAATTGCTTTCGTAAGTAATTGAAATTATGACCTCGTCAATATAGTTGGTCCCGCGGATGCGCGTGTAATTCACCACCGGGTTTGTGAGCACAAGGCTGTTTGGGATGGTTATTGCATTTTCGGTTTTTTCATGCGAACTTGTCCGCGTCCCCTGGATAATCGTGTACATCGTGTGGACTGCAACAACATCGCCCCTAAGGCCCTGGACCTCAATTCTGTCGCCTATATTGAATGGCTTGATTATTACAATCGTGAGCCAGCCGACAAAATTCAGGATTGGATTTTGCAAAGCAAAAGTTATTCCGAAACCAATGAGGCCAAGCGAAGTGAGCAGCGCGCCCACGTCCTTGAAAATTGTGGAAATCAAAAAAATTGCGACAAGCGCCCACACCAAGTAGGTGTAGAGCGTTAGGATGAGCTTTATTTCCTTTTTCTTCCCGCGGTTCTCAAGATACTTTGAAATCCCATACCTTGTTAGTATGAGAAAAATTTCCGTGCCTATAATGAACCCCACAACGTTCATCAATATCGGCAAAAATGACTGGAAAGAACCCTCGTTCTGGAAAAAAGCCGCCCACACGAGCTCGTATAAAAGCGCCCCGTAAAAAAACAAAAACACCAGTATTGCTGCGCCAATCGCCGCCCTCACTACAATGGAACCCGTAATTCCCTTGTCTTTTGCGATTGGTGGAACTGCGATTCCCTTGTTTTCCTCTGGCATGTCTGTTTTCTCCCTCTAAACCGGCTAGAAATAGGCTAAAGGATTAATACGGCGGGATTAATAATTCTTTCTGGGGCATATAATAATTGGTGGTGGGGGCCTAGTACAGTACGCTCCTTTAGGGGCAGAACTATTGGGAGGACACCATCAATTTCCTATTTTTTTATTTAAAAAACCCTTTTTCTTCGCAATTTTTTCGGCAACGAGCTTTTGCTTCAAATCCTCCAGGGGCGTGTCCTTTTTTTCTATTATTTCATCGAACTCGCGGTCCTCTTTTTCCTTCTGAACCTCTTCCTTTGACTTATGCGGCCTACTAAGTATTTTTGAAAGCCTATAAACTATGAAAACTTCGATAATTATTCCAAGCGCAACCCCCGCCACCTTTGCAACCAAAACTTCGTCAAAAACAAATCCAACCATGAAACTTAAAATAGCATTCCTGGTTAATAAATGTTGAAGGGAGAAAATAAGATGCCAGAAGTCGGAAAAAAGGCGCCGGGATTCGCCCTCATTGACCAAAACGCAAAATCGCACAAGCTCTCGGATTACCTGGGAAAGAAAGTCGCGCTCTACTTTTACCCAAAAGACGACACCCCCGGCTGCACAACGCAAGGGTGCAACATTAGGGACAATTATTCGGCACTCAACAAAAGCGGCATCGTTGTTCTGGGTGTGAGCAAGGACAAGCAAGATTCGCACAAAAAATTCGCGCAAAAATACTCCCTCAATTTCCCGATACTCTCGGACGAAAAACTGGAGGTGCTGAAAAAGTACGGCGTGTGGCGCGAAAAGAGCATGTACGGGAAAACCTTCCTAGCGGTCCACCGCACCACATTTCTAATTGATGAAAAGGGCGTATTGAAAAAAATAATTTCAAAGCCAAACGTTTCGCAGCACGCCGAAGAAATAGAGCAAGGCTTCGGGGAATGACGCAAATAACGGCGTTAATTGGCGCAAACATTTAAATAGGTTCAGGCAGAGGAATAATAAAAACCAGAAGAGGATTTGCAAAATGGCGAAATACAAAATCGAGCACCAAAAGGAAATCTGCATAGGATGCGGAGCCTGCGCGGCAATAAACCCCGAAGACTGGGTAATGGAAGGCGACAAGTCCCACTTGGTTGGCTCTGCAAAGGCGCAAACTGACAGCGGCCCGGGCGAGGCAAAAATAGTCGACGAATCAAAAATGCGGCAAAACCAGGAGGCCGCGGACGCGTGCCCCGTGCCATGCATTTTCGTGAAAAAAATCGAGTGAAAAATCCGCGGGCAAATTTTTTTAGTAAAATTTTTTCGAAAAAACTGAAGTCAGAATTACAATTCATTGTATGTTTTCTGCAAAAGAAGAGCGTCCTCTTCTATGTTCGGGGACTCGCACACCACAACACCGCGGGCGCCAAAATCCTTGAGCACCTTCAAAACGCCCCTGTAATTCATGTCGCTCTCCTCGAGCACGAGATGGTTCTTCTCGCCCTTGGGGCCGTAATTGATTCCCGAAAGATGCACATGCATGTTGTGCAAGGCATCCTTTCCCAATTTTTTTTCGATGAGCTCCATTACCTGCGTGAATTCCTCTTCGGTATTGAATTTTCCATTCGTGCGCGCGTGCAAATGCGAAAAATCAACCACCGGAAGCACGTTGTCAAATTCACTGCTAAGGTCAACTAGCTCATCAATCGAGCCGAACTGCATCGGCTTCCCGGTTGTCTCGGGGCGAATCCAAACATCAAGGCCAAGTGAATTTACCTTCTCCAAAATCTTTGAAAGCTCATCCTTCACAACCAAATAAGCCTCGTGCGAAGGTTTCCCCAGATAAAAACCCGGGTGGAAGCAAACGGAATAGCCGCCGCACGCGTGCAATATTTTTGCCGACGCCAGTACGCGGTCCCTTGACGCGGCGCGCTTTTGCGCATCGACCGCGTTGAGGTTGATGTAATAGGACGCGTGGCAGGTGAGCAAAACGCCCCCTTCCTGCGCAATTTTTTTTATTGCGGGGGCCGCATCTTTTGTCACGTACACGGATTGCACGAACTCGAGCTCGAGCGCGCCAAGGCCAAGGGAACTTGTTCTCCTGATTCCGTTCCCCGTGTCGCGCGGAATTGTGCTAAGCGGAATTCCCGCCGGCGCGAAAAGCAATTTTTGCGGCTTAATCAAAACTCAACCCCCCTGCGTGCAATAATTCCACTATCAAAGGGGTGCTTGTGCTTTTTAATTTCACTCACCAAATCCGCGCGCGCAAAAATTTTTTTAAAAGGCATGTGCGAACCAGTAAGGACAAGCTCCGTGCCTTTGGCTTTCGCATCAATAACCAAAACCACGGCATCCTCGGTTATGAGCCCGAGCTGGATTGCGTAAAGAATTTCATCTATTATCACCAAATCATATTTTCCGGATGAGGCAGCCGCTGTAGAACTTTTTAGGGCGAGCCTTGCCTGCTCTAAGTGCTCTGGCCCTGGCTTACCCACCACCCATTCTTTTAGCCCGAAGCGCTCGTGCGAAAACCCCGCGAGTTTTTTGAGAGAAACCAGTTCGCCATACTCCTCAAAATCCGGCACCGAAGAAATCCCGCCTTTCATGAACTGAACCAAATGGACCTTAAGGCCCCTTCCCAGCGCGCGGATTGCAAGCCCCAGCGAAGCCGTGGTTTTTCCTTTCCCATTGCCCCAATAAACCTGAACCAGGCCCAATTTTGCCTTTTCCGACATTAAAAATAAAAGGCACCAAGTTCTTTAAAACGCTTGGCAACCATTTAAAATCACAACGGTGCACAATCTCAATAGGCTTTTTTTAGGGTCTAATATGCGGAATTTAGGTGAATTTTGACATGGCTGATGGAAAACTCGAAGAAGAACAGGTTGTAGCAGTGGAAGAAGAGGACGATGAAGAGCTAGATGACAGCAAGCTCCCGTTCCCGAAAGCAACAATTGTAAACATGCTAAGAAAGCACCTCAACCAGGGAAAACAAATCAAGGGACAGGTCAAAAACGAAATGAACATCTGGCTCGGAAAAATGGTTGAGCGGGTTGCAGGAAAGCTAAATGCCTACCCCTACACTTATGTTGACGGCTCCATGCTCCGCGAAGCAATAGAGCCATACGAGAACATCCAGGACATCGAAAAAGAAAAGGAAAGAATCATCAAGCAGCTTGAATCAATCAAGGCGGCATGCGACGTTCTAATACTCGAAGTGGACCGCAAATTTGTGAAATAGGGTTGTTGGCTTTGGCCGAAGATGAAAAAAAGAAAAAAGAAATCCGCGATACCGACGACGCCTATGACAATGAAGAGGTCGAGGAAATGATGGATAACGACGAACTCGACCCCGAAGAGGCGGGCTTTATGGAAGGATACAACCAAAAGCCGTCCAAGGATCCCAAAAAGCCAAAGGACATTATACAGGACGACAAGTAAAACTACTTTTTGGGCGCAAACTCTTGGCAAAGCCTGTGCGCATCCATGTGCATTATTGTGCGCACCCTTAGCGCGGTGCCAGAGCCGGGGTTCCTGAAAAGATAGGATTCAAGCGAAGAAACATTGTGCACCTTTCTCCTTGCCGATGCCTTTTCAAAATCAATTATTACAGGAAGCCCATCGCGCACGAGAATGTTGCGCCCCTTTCCCGCGAGCTGGCCGTGGTCAAGACCAATTGAGTCCAGCCTTTTGGCCTGGGAAAACAATCCACGCAAAAAAACATGCAGCTCTTTTTCCCCAATGGGCGATGAAAGCCAATCCGAAAAGCGCTCTCCTTCGACAAACTCCATGAGCACGCATCCATGTGCCGGGTCGGCATCAACAAGTTCAGGCCCGACATTGACGCGGTTCGCAAGAGCAAGATTTTCCGCCTCGCGCATCGCCATGCTCCTGCGGTTGGATTTTTCCCTGAGGGCTTTCACGGCAAATTTTTTTCCCGAAGAATCCTTTACAAGGAAAATGTAAGAGCTCCAGCCCTTGGCGACTTTTTCTACCAATGCAAGATTTTTTTTTAAAAGAAATTCCTCAAGTGACATGAATAAAATAAAAAAAGAAAAGGGATTAAAAACACCCTCATTCGAAGGTGCTTTCATCCAATTCAACGAATTCAATTTCCTCAAAATTTGAGTCATTCACCAACGCCTCCAACTCCTCAAGCTCGGCATCATACGAGTCAAGTTCCTCTCCAAAAACCTGATCACCGCCCAAATCAGCGGGACTGCCATTGCTTCCTTGCTGCTCCGTTGGACTATATTCCGGAGCCTGCGAATCCGAAGCACAGCCCGCAAGCAGAATTGCAGATGCAACAATTATCGCGAGAATCGCTTTCATTGCACATCATCCTCCTCTTCATCAAGGCTTGATTCGAGTTCGTCCTCGAGCCCCTCTAATTCCGACTCATCCTCTATTTCGAGTTCGAGTTCCATATTGGTCTGGGCACTTATTTCGCCAGAAACCTCCATTTCCCTCGTCGCCTTATAGATTGACTTCATGAGGCGAAAGTCGTCAATTAATTGCTTGTTCATTTCCCTTAGCGCATCATGCGCCTGCTCGAGGATTTCTTTTGCATCCTCGCGCGAATCAGCTTCTGAATACGCCACTCTAAGTCCCTCGTAGAGCGAATTGAAATCCGCCACATCCGCCCTTAGCTTTGCAACCCCCGCAACCAGCACATTGGTATCCTTACCCTGTTCGGATAGGGCGTTTATTTGCGCATCAATCCTCGCGGAGAATGCCCCGGCCTTGCCTATTATGCCGTTGATTCCTTCATTGAGGTGGCGCCCAACCTGCTTTTTGAGGCGAATGTTCCATTCGGCCCAAAACCTGTGTACGTCCTTTGAGATTTCCACGAGTTCGGAGTTTGTTATCTGCTCATTTTCGAGCGCGAGCTTCTTCTCCAAAAAGAACTCTATAGCCGCGTTCACGTCTGCCGGCGCATTCTCGTTCTCGCTTATGGCTTCGAGCTTGCTGATCGCACTTTCAACCTGGCTCAGAAGCGCAAGCCTTGCCTTTTCGCGAACTTCTTGCCGAAGCTGCGCCTTGTTCACATCCGAAGAATTTTCGAGCCTAAATCTTGCGGCATTGAAGTCTTCAACCGAAAGTTTGGCCCTAACCCTTGCCTCAACATAATGCTCCTTGGCATCCTCGTAGCGCTCCCTTCTTTCTTCGTAG
>JANLHD010000034.1 GCA_024653865.1 archaeon
TGTTTCGGTTTTCGGAAAAACGATAGGAATAATAGGATCAGAAGAGGAAATAGAGAAAGCAAAGCGCGCAATTGAAATGCTCCTGGGGGGCGCCTCGCACTCGCACGTATACGGTGCCCTTAAAAGGGGTTTCTATCAGGAAAAATTTGAGTTATAAAGTTGGTTTGATTATGGCACAGGAAATTTCGGCGGCAGAACAGATTGCAACGCAATTCAAGGAGCACAGCGTTGCGGAATTCTTCAAAAAGAACATGCAAATGCTAGGCCTAACCGGAAAAATAAAGGCGCTCACAACAATCGTGCACGAATACGTCACGAACTCGCTCGACGCATGCGAAGAGGCGAGAATACTCCCGGACATAGAGGTGCAGATCAAGGAACTCGGCGACGAATACTACGAGATCACTGTCAAGGACAACGGCCCGGGAATGACAAGGCAAACCGTAGGAAAAGCGCTCGGGCAATTGCTCGCGGGAACAAAATTCCACAGGATGATGCAAATGCGCGGCCAGCAGGGAATCGGGGCGGCGGGCGCCACAATGCTCGCCCAAATAACAACCGGAAAGGCGACACAGGTAATCACGGGCACCGGAAGCGGGAAGGCGCTTAGCCTTGACATTACGGTCGACCCAAAAAAGAACGAGCCAAAACTCGCCAACATGGTTGAACTCGGCAAGACATTCCAGGGCACAATAATCAAGGCAAAGTTCAAGGGAATGAAATACGTGAACTCCGAACAGGCGCCACTCGAGTACCTTAGGAGAACCGCAATCGCAAACCCGCACGCGCAAATAACGCTAATTGAGCCAAGCAACCAAAAAACGGTTTTCAAAAGAACGCTCAAGGAAATCCCGAAGCAGCCGCTCGAAATGAAGCCGCACCCCAAGGGAATGAACGTTGACGAACTAATTACGCTCGCAAAATACACCGACTCGAAAACTGTGAAAACATTCCTGAAAAACACTTTCGACCGCATGGGTGACAAGGCCGCGGACGAAATAGGAAAACACGTTTCCTTCGACATGAACAAGGACCCAAAGCAAATCACGTGGGACGAGGCGGAAGAAATCATCAAGCAATTCAAAAACATAAATTTTATCGCGCCAAGAACCGACGGACTGCGCCCGATCGGCGAAGACAGGATAACAAAGAGCCTAACAAGCATTGTGAAGCCCGAGTTCTCCTCGGTGGTCACAAGAAAACCCACGGTTTACAGCGGAGGATTCCCCTTCCAAATAGAGGTCGGAATTGCCTACGGCGGGGACGCGGGAAAAGGCGGCAACACAACAAACGAGGAAGGGGTTGTGGAAAAGAAAATGGAAATAATGAGGTTTGCAAACCGCGCACCGCTACTCTTCGACACAGGCGGGTGCGCAATAACAAAGGCGGTGCAGAGCATTGACTGGAAACGCTACAATGTAAAGGACGTTGAAAACGCGCCCATAACGGTTTTTGTGAACCTGGTTTCCGTGCACATACCATACACGGGCGCTGGCAAACAGGCGATCAGCGACGAACAGGAAATAATGGACGAACTGCGCCTCGCACTCATGGACTCCGGCAGGCGCGCGGGCGCATTCATTGCCGGCAAGAAAAAAGAAATGGAAAAGAAAATGAAAAAGGAGCTCTTCTTCAAATTCATACCGGAAATAGCGGCCGCGCTTGAAAAAATCACGAAAGAGGACAGGAAAAAAACCGAAAAGAACCTCGAAAAACTCGTGCTCGAAAAACTCAAGCTAGAAGATGAAAGCGATGAGGCGCAGCAAATCGAGGAAGAAATAAAGGAGGCTTCCGAAAAAGTCAGGAAGAACGAGAGGGAAGCGAAAAAGAAAAAAAAGGAAGCTGAAGACGAAGAGGTCGAGGAATAATGGCTGATAAAAAGAAGGCAAAGGCGCCCGCAAAAAAGGCGGTCGAAGTGGAATCCCCGGAGGCAATCGCCCATAAGGTCAAGATAATGGCGGACGGCATTGTCGGCCAGATAAAAAAACAGGAAGACCCGATTTTTACCACGCAGCAAAGGGGAAGGAGCAACGTCGAATTCAGCGAGGACAAAAAAGTCTTGACGCTCGGCGACAAAACCACGTCCAGAAATTTCCTGAACATCGGCCACGCAAAAAAATTCATGCAAACCATGATGGTAGCGGAAAAAACGCACAATTACCTGCTTGAAAACAAGACAGCGTCAATCAGGGAAGTTTACTACGAACTCAAGCACACGCTGGGCAAAAGCAAGGAAAACACTTTCGAGGACCAGACAGAGAGCGATGCGTGCATAGTGGACCTTGAGCACAGCGTCGACACCATCAGGGAAAAACTCAACCTGCACGCAAACCCAAAGGGAACCCTCTACGGAGACATAACTCTTGTTGACCGAAAGCACAACGAGGACGAATTCAACGCGGCAAAACTCGGCAGGGGCGGCTGGAGCATAATGAGCAGGGTCGAACCCGAAGAAATTGAAATCAAAAAAGTCAGCGCGGATTACGTTTTGGTGATAGAAACAGAGGCAATGTATGAGAGGCTCGTCGAGGAAGGCTTCGCGAAGAAAAACAAGGCAATTTTAATCAGCACCGGAGGCCAGGCGGCAAGGGGCACAAGAAGGCTCGTGCACAGGATACACAAAGAGCAGGGCCTGCCGGTGTACATGTTCACGGACGGAGACCCGTACGGGTGGTACATTTACAGCGTTGTAAAACAGGGTTCGATGGCTCTTGCGGCACACTCGGATTTCCTGGCGGTGCCGGACGCGAAATACATAGGAATGACCCTTGAGGATGTAGAGGATTTCGGGCTGCAAAATGTCACCGAAAAAATGAAGGAAGGAGATGTAAAGAGGGCGAAAGAAATGCTCGATTACCCCTGGTTCCAGAACAATGAATGGCAGGCGGAACTCAAAAAAGCAATCAACCTGAAAATCAGGATAGAGCAACAGGCGCTGGCAAACCGCTCGCTTTCTTTTGTGGCGGACGAATACCTGCCGAAAAAAATCAAGAAAAAAGAATTCCTGCCCTAAGCCTTGCGGCAAAGCATTTTAAGCCCAGGCAACCAAAAAACTATTCATGGAAAAAACACTAAGGCCACATGGCCTGCTTTGGAGCCCCGAGAAACAATCAAAAATATTCATGGCTGCCTTCGCATTGGTTTTCTTATCGGCAATAATATATTTGGCAATCCAGCCAACGCAAGAGCTTGCAATTGACGCAAACAGCACACAAGAACCAAACGAAGAAGAGCCCGAAATAATTGCGATTCCAGAATGCCCTTATGAGTGCTGCAACCAAAACCCCGAGTATAGGCAAAAAATCTGCACCGCAAACAGGAGTTGCGTAAACAACAAATGCGAATTGCAGGAATGCACGTTCCAGTGCTGCGCGGGCCGCACAGGTTACGAGGACAAGGCTTGCCCAAATGAACAAGAATGCATAGGCGGCAAGTGCATCAAGCCAGAGTGCCCCGGAAGGTGCTGCATGGCAAATGACCCGGATTATCAGGAAAAGGCGTGCCCCACGCATTTGCGGTGCGTTGGAAGGGTGTGCATAAACCCAATCTAAGGCAAAAAACACGCAAAGCACTCCCCCGGGGCACCGGGCAGATAGATTAATTAATGAAAAAAAACTACTCTAGTGAATGCACAAAACAAAAACAATAGAGCCGTTTTTTTCCCCAAAAAGCATTGCGGTAATAGGCGCATCCAACACCAAAGGGAAAGTTGGATACACTATTTTTGCTAACATGAAAAAGGCGGAAACAAAAAACGTGTACCCGGTAAACCCCAAGTACGGCAACGTGCAGGGAAAAAAAGCCTATGCCTCGGTTTCTGCGATCAGAAAAAAAATTGACCTCGCAATTATAGCGCTCCCGCCGCAAATCGTGCCGGATTCGCTTGAAGAATGCATGAAAAACTCCGTGAAGGCGGTGATAATTGTGAGCGCGGGCTTTTCCGAAGTCGGCGAAGAAACACTCACAAAAAAAATTTCGGCGCTCATAAAAAAATACCCGAAAACCAGGGTGATGGGGCCAAACTGCGTCGGTGTAATGAACATCCGCTCAAAAATAGACACGACGTTTTTCGAAAGAAGCAGGATGGAAATACCAAAAAAAGGGACGCTCTCATTCATCTCACAATCAGGGGCACTTGGGTCCATGATACTGGACTGGGTTGCGACACAGCAATTCGGCGTCAACAAGTTCGCGTCCTACGGAAACGCAATGGACATTGACGAGGCGGATTTGCTCGAGTATTTCGGCGAGGACCCGAAAACCAAGGTGATAACGGTTTATCTCGAGGGCGCAAGGGACGGGAGAAAATTCTTCAACATAGCAAAAAAGGTGTCCAAAACAACCCCGATAATAGTGCTAAAGGGCGGCAAGAGCGACGAAACCCGCAAGGCGGCATCGTCACACACGGGTTCGCTCGCGGGCTCCTCGGACGTTTACAACGCGGTTTTTCGCCAAAGCGGCATCATACAGGCGGACGATTTGCTCGACCTATTCAACATAGCAAAGCTTCTTGAAAAAGAGCCGCTGCCAAAAGGAAACCGCGTGCTTGTAATAACCAACGGCGGCGGGTTTGGAATAGTTGCCGCAGACCAAATAATTTCACACGGGCTCAAACTCGCAAAACTCTCAAAAAAATCCGAGGACGAACTGAAGGCGGCACTGCCGAGGGCATCGATTGGGAACCCCATTGATTTGCTCGGGGACGCGGACATAGAGAGCTACAAGAAGGCGATCGGCGCGGCACAAAAGGACAAGAACGTCGACATCATAATGGTACTCGTGCTCTTCAATTTGCCCACAATCGAGGCAAAAAAAATCATGAGCCTGAAAAAAGCCAGGGCGAGCGCGGCAAAGCCAACGGTTGTGTGCGCAATCGGGAGCGATTACACGAAAAAATACATGAAAAAAATAGAGAAGGCGGGATTCACCACATTCAATTACCCCAGCGTTGCGGCAAAGGCCCTCAAAGAAATGGTGTCATACGCGGCATACCTGAAAAAAACCAGGTAATTTTTTCGGAATTATTTTTCGGAAAATAATCGCAATGCGGAATCGAATTCCCCTGCCGACAAAAGCTCGAACAGCCTCTGGGCATCCACCTCGGAACCAAAATCGGTTTCCAGAAGGTTCTTTTCCAATATCTCAAGGCCAATAGAGGCCACGGAGGACTTCGAGGCATGGAGTTCGCGCAACTCCGAAATTTTTTTCCGAAAAGAATCCTGGGAAAAATTCCTTGAAAGCGAAATTATCGCCCTGGAAGAATACTCGGAAAGCAAGGGCGCGACGTCCACATCCCCGGAGGAGAGCCCCTTTTTGAGCGTGCCCTTCAGGTTCAATCGCACAAGCGGCTTCAACCCATTGCCATTCGAACAGCCATCCTCGAGCGCCTGTTTGCACTTGTCAAGGACCTCGTCGCAATCCGCGCCCCTAAAAAAAAACTTGTGGTAAAACATTTTCCTCTGCAATGCAAAAGGGGAAAAATCCAGTTTTTTTGAAATCGTATCATAAAAAAACACGCCCTTTGGCTTTTGTGCCTCGAGTTTTTTAATCGAGGTGGCAATCGTTGAACCCGCCAGCAAAAAAGTTGTCTCGCCAAGCCTGTGCTGGCTGCTCCAATGCAAATGCCCGTCAATCACAAGTTCAAAGCCCTTTGGCAAATCGTCGAGCGAAAGCGTCGCGACCATCTCATCGTCAACCACCATAAATTCCTTGAATGACTGGTGCACCAAAAGAAGGTTTGCCGCATTTTTTTGCGCAACCGGGTTCCAGTGCCTCATGACCTCAAGCGCCTTCTTCTCTGGGACCGCGCCCAAACCGAAAACAAACGCCTTCTCCTCTTTCTTTGTCACCTCCACGCACCCAGCGTGGAAATAAACCAAAAGGCCCGAGAGGTTTAGAACATCAAGCGCCGTGCGGGTTTCCTTTCCCCGGAACTCGTGGTTGCCGTGGATTGTCAGGATTGGAAAGCCATTTACCTCGATTTTTTTTTGCTCGGCGCCCTTTTTGAGCGCCAAATCAACGCCGCATTTTCCTTGCCTCATTTCGCCAAATGACTGCATCGCCCTAAACAAGGTGTTGTGGGTCGGCACCGGTTCGTCGAACACGTCCCCGCACAAAACCGCAAAATCCGCGCCGGCATCAATTGACATTTTGATCGCCTTCTCGAGGTTTTCAAACGATTCTTGGGAGCGCTCGCCCTTCTCATCAAAACCCAAGTGGGTATCCGAAAAAATTGCCACCTTCACTTTACAAGCCCCGCAAAGACACCGTAATTGAGTTCGGAAAAGTTTTTTACCATAAGGCTTGCGGCGGAGAAATCAAGCGAACGGGTAAGGTCATTGGGAATTGCCACCGCCCTCATTCCTGCCCCTATCGCCGCGGCAATCCCTATCGGCGTGTCCTCAATTGCAACCGAACAATTTGGATTCACCCCGAGGGCACGAACCGCCTTTTCGTAAACCTCCGGGTGCGGCTTGGGATTGGAAACGTCGTCAATGCACACGATTTTTGAAAAATATTCCCCAAACCCGAATTTTTCAACAAAAAAATTTATGTTCTTCCTTGAATTTCCCGAGGCAATCGCAAGGCAAACGTCCCTTGAATGCAGCTCCAAAAGAAGGATGGAAAGCTCCGGGTTTGCCTTTGCACTGGACTCGAGCTCTTTTCTCATTTGTTCGGAGGTCGTTTCAACGAAATGCCCGCGGGAAAGCGAGAGGGAATATTTTTTGTTGAGGTGCTCGAATTTTTCCGCAAAAGTGTGCCCCAGCAAATCCTTTATGTCATCGTCCGCAATTCCGCCATGAACCGAGGCTAGGTATTGCTTCATGTACTTGAAATAATATTTCGGGGTGTCGGCAATCACGCCGTCGAAATCGAACACTACCGCCTCAAGCACCAAGCAGGCCCCCAAGTTTTTCAAAAGAGAGGCCCTCAAGGGAATCCACAATCAGGTCCGCATCGAGCAAAAAATTCCTGTCATAAGTATTGGTGAGCGCAACGCACTTCATCCCCGCCGCCTTGGCTGATTTCACGCCAAAAATCGAGTCCTCAATGACCACGCACTCCGAGGGCTTTGCGCCAAGCATTTTTGCCGCCTTCAAATAACCTTCCGGGTCGGGCTTTCCCCTCGAAACTTCGTCCGCACCCACAATTGCGGAAAAAGAACCCGTTTCTCCCACCTGTTCCAATATGTGGCGGATGAAATCCATGCGTGAACTCGAAACAAGGCCGAGCGAACACTTTCCCTTTAACCTGAAAACAAGCTCGTGAAATCCCGGAAAAGCAGAAATGCCCGCGGTTTTCTTCTTCAGGTAAGCGTATTTTTTTGCGAGCATTTCCTCTATTTCTTCGCGCGATTTTGACGCAAAAAACCGCGAAAATGCCTCGCTGCTCCTCATTGTGTCAAGCTTTTTGAGCTCATTTACATCCACATTCAGCCCCTGCTCCGAAAAAATTTTTGAACTCGCCTCAAAGTGAAGCCGCATTGTGTCCACAATCACGCCGTCCATGTCAAAAATAACCGCCTTAAGGGACATATTAAAAATCGCCAGCAAAGCATTTTTAACAAAGTCTGGTTTAAAACAACTTTCAGCCAAAAAACCACCATGGGTTTGCTAAGCCTCATAAAATCGGACCTTGATGCGGTGCTCAAAAACGACCCCGCCGCAAAAAGCGCCCTCGACGTCATAGTGAACCACACCCCGTTTTGCACAATAATCATGCACAGGCTCGTGCACCCATTGCATAAATTCGGAATCCCAATTTTGCCAAGATTTTTCCTAAACCTAACGAAAATCTGGAGCGGCGTTGAAGTCCACCCCGGGGCAAAAATAGGAAAGGGGCTCTTTATCGACCACGGCTGCGGCGTAGTGATAGGCGAAACCGCGGAAATCGGCGACAATTGCACGCTATTCCACAATGTTACCCTCGGAGGCACGGGAAAACACTCCGGAAAAAGGCACCCAACCATAGGCAACAACGTGCTTATCGGAACGGGAGCAACACTTTTGGGCCCCATAAAAATCGGGGACAACGCAAGGATTGGGGCGGAGGCGTTTGTCATAATGTGCGACGTCCCGGCAAATTCAACCGTGGTGGGAACCCCGGGAATGATAGTAAAATTGGACGGCAAAAAAATAAGGAAAAAACTCGAGCCAACAAAGCATTTTTAACCCTAAACCAAGGTAAATTTTCAAGTGGCTTTTTGGCCGCGCTGAGGTAACAAAGCGGTTATGTACCCGCCTGCAGTAACCCTTTTCTTTCCGCCGGAAAGAAAAGCGTTATCGGAAAAAGAAAGGGCAGGTTGCAGCGAGCGGGTTAGGTGGGTTCGACTCCCATCCTCAGCTTCCAAAAAAAGGAAAGCCATTAAAACAAGTACACAGGAATGATTCTGCATGGCAAGCACAAGCGTTACAATCGGCGTGACCGCGCCCCACACAATCCCCGCAAGGTTTCTAAAGCCATTCCTCGCAATCGTCGCATACACGCACCAAAAGGTAGGGCCCGTGAATGTCTCGGTAAGCAACCATTACTGCACATATGAGGCAAGGAACGAATGCGTAAAAAATGCCCTCAACAACAACTCGGATTACCTTTTCTTTCTGGACGCAGACGTTCTTGCGCCCCCAAATGTGATCGAAGAACTCATCAAAAAAGAAAAAGACATAATTTCAGGGCCTGTCCATATTAAGTCGCCGCCATACAGGCCACTTGCCTACAGAAAAGGGAAAATACAGGGAACGTACGATTTGGACCCCCAAGTGGAAGAGGAAAAACTCTACGAAGTGGACGGAGTCGGCGGCGGGTGCCTGCTCATAAAAAAAGAGGCTCTCAAAAAAATCGGCGACCCGCAATTCCATTTCATTTTAAACGGAAAAAACATCGGCGAAGACCTCTACTTCTCGCACAAGGCACAGGAAGCAGGCTACACCATTTGGTATGACAATACGATTCGCGATGTGACACACTTCGGCGCGGCAATTGGTTTTTCCGATTACAGGCTGTGGAACTACCACGTTAAGCAAGGGCACATAAAATTCGAAAAGAAAGAGTGAACCGCCGGCAAAAAAATTTGGCCGGCAAAATCCAATCATTTCTTTTTGGCTTTTTTCTTTTTTGCCGCTGACTTCTTTTTTGTTTTCTTTGCGGGCTTTTGCTCTACCTTTGCCTTCTCAAGCTTTAGGCCGAGCCGCTCAAGGGTTTTCCCTATTGACTTAAGGTTTATTGCCATTTTTTTTCACACCTCTGAAAAAAATATTTTTCGAATTTATGTTGCGAAGAAGAAGTATATAAAGTTAGTGTTATAAAGCGCGGCGGCATAAATTTCATTATGGCAAGACCTGGAGCCGCACAAAGAGCCGGCAGATTTGGAATGTTCGCACGCGCGGCGGGCGGTGCAGTAAAAGGGTTAGGTTACAAACTCGCAAGAGTGGAACCTGGCAAGCGCTCGAGTTACATTGGCGAAACGCATCATGTCGGAGGCAAGTTCAGTGAGCTCGCAAAAAGAAATCTTGAGGGCGCACAAAAACAAATGCACAAAGAAACAACGCTGCTGCTAAAGGAACTCGAAAGAATGCCCCAGAACCCGCTCAAGGAAGTAATTGTGGATGCATTCAAAACCGAGCAGGTTACAAGCGGGGAGGCATTGCGAGAGATTATAGCACAGATGGCGCACGAGAGGCTTGGACTGGACAAAAAACAGTGCTGGACCGAGGCAAAAAAAATCATGCGGGAATTTTATATGTTAATGACACCTGACCAAAAAAGGGCATTCCAACAAAGATTCAAGGTTATCTATGAACTATCCCAAGGACGCGGAGACCCCGGAGATTAAGCCCGCAGAAAAGGCGCCAAGGAGCAAGCTTTTTAAATGATTCAGGGGAAGAATAATTATTTCAAAAAAGAACCATAAAAGGGTTTTTTTTGGCTTAAAACACTATTTTGAGTGATTTTGAATGGGTTTGAGGCCCGGGCGTTGCTATAGTTCGACAAAAGATAGGCCCTATACGAGGCACGCGATCAAAGTACAGAGGCGCGATTACATAGGCGCGGTGCCGGGCCTTAAAACAAGGCAATGGAACATGGGCAACGGTTTGAAGGACTTTGACA
>JANLHD010000115.1 GCA_024653865.1 archaeon
GTTCCTTAGGTTTCCCACCCAAATGATAGTGCAGCCGCTAATATCCGCGGTGCTCTTCCTTGTGATATTCGGGCAATTCATCGGCGCGGGATTTGAAATGGGGCCGGGAATAACATTTATCGCATTCATTGTGCCGGGCATCACCGTGCTAAACATGATTACATCAGCGTACTCAAACAGCGCATACTCGCTGTTCATGATGAGGTTCCTCAATTTCATCGCCGACATTTTGGTCGCGCCAATTTCATACGCGGAAATGGTGCTTGCATTCACCATAGGCTCCACCCTGCGCGGAATGTTCATCGCAACAATCATCCTAATTGTTTCCTCGCTATTTACGCCGATTTCAATACACGACCCATTGCTGTTCGCCTACTTCTTGGCGGGGATATCGTTTTTGTTCGGCTCGCTTGGAATCATTATCGGCCTGTGGGCAAAGGAATTCGAGCAGGTCGAACTGCTAACCATGTTCGTGCTCACGCCATTGACCTTTCTTGGGGGAGTGTTCCACTCAATACAGGCAATGCCGCCCGTGCTGCAGCTGGTGAGCCAATTCAACCCGTTCTTCCACATCATAAACGGATTTAGGTACTCGGTGATTGGAATCAGCGAAGGCAATTTGCTTGTGGCAATAATCATGGTTCTTTTCGGGTGCATCACGCTCTTCGCACTCAACCTATATTTGTTCAAAAAGGGCTGGCACCTTAGAAGCTGAATGGCCGCCACAAACGCACGGCAAAATTGTTTGGGCGGAGATATGATTTTGCGCAAATTTTTTCCCTTGAAAAAAAATTCCCGCGCCTAAAAAAATAGCATTAAAAAAACTAGATTTCCTCCCAGACTTCGACAAAATTGTTCACGACCTCATCGAGGAAACTGCGCCTGTAATCAACGAGTATTTCGGCTATCGCATCCTTGTCCACGAGCCTGAAAAATGTTTTCTTTCCGCGCCTGCTTTTTTCAACAATGCCCGCCTCCGCCATTTTCTCAAGGTGCCACGATGTGGTCGAAGGGCTAAGGCCAACGCCCTTTGCGATCGAGGCATTGTGGGCGAAGCGCTTTTGCATCAAAAAAACTATTATGCGCCTCATTGACTCCTGCCGCAGAAGCGACATCAACGCGGTTTGCGAAAAATCCTGGCGCACAAGGTAATAGCGAAGGAACTTTGTTTCGCGCTCGGTTTTTACGAGGTGGCGCTTTGTGAGGTAATCGACGTGGTACTGCAAAGCGCCGGTTGCGATGTCAACGCGCCTTTGCAGTTCGCGGAAGTGAAGGCCGGGGTTTCGCTTTATCGTATTGTAAATTTTTTTCCTTATTTCCAATTTGAGGGCATTTTCAAGTTCATCCATGGGTCACCACTATTTTCCGCCGGCCCCGAACTTTTTTTTCCACGAGTCGTTGTAAAAAAGCGCTATGAGAAGGGAAAACATTATGCCAAGCTCGAAAATGTTCTCTGAAGAATCGGAAAGAAATGCGCCCGGAGAAACATACAGGTCCAAAATCTTCACGATCCACTTTGTGGAGAACAAAAAAAATGCGATGCTGACAAGAAGCAGGCGCTTCGAGCGGGTTTTATTGTAAGCGAGAAGCGAAATTACAAAAATGGACAATGCAAGCAAAAGCACTATGAACTTCACGGGCATGTCAATTGCCGCGGCGAATTCCGAAAATGGACGCAGCACATCCCAGGCATAATCCTGCGCGAAAACAATAGAGGCATTCGCAACCAGTGCGAGGCCGATGATTGCATTTTTAGGCGAAAACAACATTGCAAACCAACAACAAAAGAACCAAAAAAAAGAAAAAAGGGGAATAAAGGAAAGCGTGAGGTGAAACAGTGCTTTTCGGTTCCCTTTTCTATAACCATTGCCCCCGGGGCTTTATAAATGAATTTTGGTACAATGCCAAATGCAACGCCATAATTTAAAAGAAAAGCGCACAAAAAACCCTATATGCGGCTACTTCGTCTATTGACGATTTTTTTGGTGATGGTTAGCGGCTGTGCAGAGCAAAGCGCACCGGAAGCATTTTTTTGCCCCCAAGAACAATGCGGGGAAAGAATAACCCTGGCAATAAACAATGCAAAGGCAAGCGTGGATATTGCAGCATACGCCATCACCGATGAACAAATTGCGAAGGCACTCGAAGAAGCCGCGCGAAGAGGGGCAAAGGTACGGGTGATTGGCGACAAGTTGCAGGCGAATTCGAAATATTCAAAGCTCTTAGAATTGGAAGAAAAAGGGGTTGAGACACGCGTCTCAAAATCGGGGTTGATGCACAACAAATTCATTGTAATCGACGGCCAACTTGTTGTGACCGGCTCGTTCAACTACACCGAAAATGCAAACACCAAAAACTCCGAAAACATTATTTTTGTCCACGACACCAAAACCGCGCAAAGATACTCCAACGAATTCTTTTCCCTCTGGGTGGCATCGTAGTCAAATCGGATTTTTGGGTTAAAGAGCCCAAAACACAATCACAATGAATGATGCCATGATGGCGTAGTGCTTGGGGCGCAAAACGAACTCGACCTTTATCTTCTTTTCCGGAATTTTTTTCGAAATTCCTTCCATGCGCTCAATGAATGCGTCCGCAAACCCCGCAACAGTTGCGAGCAACAAAAAAACAATTGTCACGCAAAGCCCGAACAAGAGGCCAAAGCCCGGCACCGCCGCCAAAAAACGGTTCTTGTTGTGCAGCCAGCTCTGTGTGTACGAATAAATTATCGCCGAAAAAAATAATTTTGACGTGAGAATACCGTCTATTTTCCTTGCCAATCCACTAAATAATTTTGCAGTCATACGTCTCTCCTCCAATCATTCAAAAATGACTAAAAAATTGCAACACGAGTTTTTTTTCGCAAAAAACTTTCTTTGGAACGAAGCAAATTTGGGAAAAAACGTGTTACTACACAGACAATTCCGCAAGTATTAAAATACTTTGCCGCAAAAAAGCGCATCCACCACTACAGGGTAACAAATTTCACAAAAATTTTTCTCTTTGCACGGGCGTCGAACCCGCAGAACACAATTGAGTTATTTCCGGCAATACGCGTTGCGCAAGAGCCAATAATGGGGCGCACAATCACTTCATAGCCTCGAGTTCCTTCTGCAATTGCCTCGCATCCGCCCTTCCCTTAAGCCGCCTCATGCACTGGCCAATCAGGAAGTTGAGGGATTTTTGGTTGCCGGACCTAAACTCCGAAAACGCCTGCGCATTCTCGGAAACAACCTGCGCCACAACGCCCTTCACATCAATTTCGGAGGAATCTATGAGCAGCTTATTTTCTTCGAGGAATTTTTCCGGCAAAATGCCCTCCAAAACATACTTTATGAGCGATTCCTTCGCATTCTTGTCGCCAACCTTCCCACCCTTTAGAAGCATTACAAGCCCTGAAATTCCATTCGCATCAACCTTGGTGTCTTCGAGGGACAATTTGTTGTAATTCAAAACCCCCAAGAGTTCGCGCGACACGATTCTAACGGCAATCTTCGAATCAATCTTTCCCGCCGCCTCGAAAATGTCCGAGAGCCGCTTGCTTTGGGCAATCACCTTCGCATCATACTCAGTGAGGCCGAACTCCTTTGCAATGCGCAGCGCCTTTTGCTCGGGCAACTCCGGCAATTTTGATTTTATTTTTTTTACCCACAAATCATCAACCTTCACCACCGGAAGATCCGCATCAGCGATAAACCCATAATCGTTCTCGGTTTCTTTTTTGCGCATTGAGTAAGTCACCCCTGTTTGCGCATCAAAGCCGCGCGTCTCGCGCAAGACTCCTGCCTTCGAAGCCTGCGCTTTTTGCCTTTGCTCCTCGAACAAAAGCGCCTGCTCGATTGCCCTAAAGCCCGTGACGTTCTTTACCTCAACCCGATTGCCCCCGGCGTATGAAAGATTGCAGTCAGCCTTGAGCACCGAAACCCCGTGCTCGTAAATCCCCAAATAATTCAAAATATTGAGAAGCGAATCCATGAATTCGCGAGCCTCCTTTGGGCTTGACATGTCAGGTTCGGTCACTATCTCAACCAGTGGAATTCCTGAACGGTTATAATCCACGAGCGAATAATTGCTCGATTTTGCCCCATCTTCGTGCACAAGCGACGCGGGATCCTCCTCCAGGTGCACGCGCGTGATGCCGATTTTTTTCCCGGCAATTTCCAAAAAGCCCTTTTCGCCCACAGGAACCTCGTACTGCGTAATCTGGTAATTCTTCGCAAGGTCCGGGTAAAAATATGTTTTTCTCGAAAAGAAAAACTCGCGGTTCAATTTGCAATTGAGCGCAAGCGCCACCGTGAGGGCAAAATCAACCGCGGTTTTGTTCAAAACCGGCTTCGAGCCCGGCAGACCCAGGCAAGTGGGGCAAGTTCTGGAATTTGGAATGTCCTCGCCCTTTGTCGGGCAGGCGCAAAAGAGCTTTGATTTTGTCGCAAGCTGGACGTGGCATTCTAGTCCAATCCTCACCTTTGATTTTTGCTCTATTTTTTGATTCATATTCTACAAATATGAGGAGCAAATGATTTTTAGGAGTTAGCTCTCGCCGTTGATTTTGCCTGCTTTAAAGTAGCTCTCTCAATCTTAATTTTAGCCTCAATAATTGCTTTGCCCAAAGCTTCTTTTTTTTCTAAATTAAATGAATAATCTATTGCTTTTGAAAAATTGAGAATATTATACATAGAAGTCGAAACCGCAAATCTGGAAGAGCAAGTTATATGCCCGTCCTTTCTAATGTTAGCCAGTTTCGGATTTTCCACCTTAGAAGTTTTAATGTTAAACTCTAAAAGGAGATTTTTTATTTCAGTTAAAAAATCCACAAGGCTGTCCTTAAATTTAACCGCTTTCCCCATCCCAAATGAAACGGATGGTAAATCAATTTTGTTTCTTTTAACATTAAAAACCACAGAGTGCTTTTGTCCTTCGGATTCAAACATGGAATTCAAGAACGCCTTTTTTATCTCAATTGAACCTGAATTAATCCAATTCGGAACTTTAAACTTTTGAAGAACTTTCTGGCCTTTGGGCAACCCATAAGAATATAGGTAAGTGGAAAAGGCCTTCTCTTTAACATACAGAATCCAACTCTCATTAGATTCGAAAACAGATAAACTTCCATCAAACCTTTGTATTTCCCCTCCCCCAAAGTTTTCACTTATTGCAATATTTCCAATCAAAGGAATATTGAATCTCATAAAACTTTTTATCTTCTCTAAATCCTTTTTCTTCCCGCAAATAAAAAAATATGCCCTAGTTGCACTTATCCCTCCATCACTCATACCCCAACCAACTAATCTGGAAAGCACTTCTTGAGAAATTTCATGATATTTTCTGTCTTGAATTTTTAAGAGAACTTTAATGGGCCTGGGAACAGATTTTCTTAACCACTGCTGAACAAGAACCCCGTACTTATCTTTCAACCTTTTTAAATTATTTTCATCAAAATCTTTCAAAAATTCAATGTATTTCTCGGCATAAGGTTTACCCAAATAGCAGCTCAGAATCAATGATATTCTTTCCCCTCCAAGCACATCCATTAGATCCAGCATTTTATCCCTAATGTCTTTGATTTTTTCAAAGTTAGAAGTTGTATAAGAATACTGCACAAATTTCCTACCTTCAACAATAGAAATTATATTCTCAAAAACAAAAGGAGGAGTTTTCTTCCACACGGTTATATCAGACTCGGGACGATTGAATAGCCTTGCAAAATACCTTTGCGGAAAACCCTCAAGGGAATCACCATATTTACGCCAAATCAAATAATCAGCCAATAAAGCATTGTTTTCTTTAGGCAATTCTTTGATAAAATTTGCAACACTTAAACTTGGTTTCTTTTGGATTAAGCGAAAAAAAAGTTCGTTTAATTTTGAAGAATCTTTCTTTACACTCTCCATTTGTTTTATCATTTCAAATATACTTGGAGTAAAAAGTTTATTGAACTCCAGATGTGG
>JANLHD010000121.1 GCA_024653865.1 archaeon
CGAGAACTTCCTGCCAGTGCTCCTCGTTTTCAAGCAGTTCAATGGATTCCTTGTCAATGAACTGGAAGCGCTCTGTGCAGTACTCTACTATCTGCCTTCTCTTGTTCTCTTGCACCGCATTTGCTTCCACGCTTCATCCCTTGTGCTTTTCCCTGATGGCCTCTAGTTCGGATATGATCGTCCAAATTTCCGTGCGCGTGTGCGAAGGCATGTTGATGTCGTTGCTCACGTCCTCCATCAAATAAATGGCGTTGGTGAGGTTGATTGAGAGCTGCTCTTCGGAACTGCGCGAAATTTTTTCCCTCGCCTGCTCGATGTTTTTGCGGATGTTGCGCGGAACCGAGGAATCATCCATTATGGAATCCATGAGTTCCGCCACAAAATCAACCTGTTCTTTGACGCCCTTCTCCATTCAGGACCACCCCCCAAAAATTTGAGCGCACGCCTGCCGCTCACAAGGAAATTTCACAAAAAGCATTTTTTTCACCTGTTTGCGCAACTAGTTCAAGTCGCTTGAAAGAATTGATAATCGTACTTAATAAAAAACTATTATTCCTGCCCTATAAACGGCTCCAAATCACGCTTTTAAGGCCTTGCCTATTTCCGCGCGCACGAATTCGCCCTTTGTTTGCTCTCCGTCAATAATTGTTTGCGGCTCTTTTTGGGTGACGCTTTCGATTTCCTCTTTGGTGGCTGCGTCCGCCTTGTTGAGTACCACAATGATTTTTTTGCCCCTAAATTCGCTGCGCACGTGCCCCAAAAGCGAGAACTGCTCCTCCACCGAAAAACCAGAGGCGCCTGTGGGGTCAATCATAAAAACAATCACCGCCGAGAGGTGCTTTAGTGCGGCAATCGCCTTTTTTTCGACGTCGCTGTGCTTTTTTTTGTCCAAAAGCCCCGGGGTATCCAAAATCTGGACCCTTTGGTACTTGTACTCGGTCACACCGACATTGATTTGCTTTGTCGTGAATTGGTAGGGCGCAATGTTCGCCTTTGAGCCGGTTAGCCTGTGGAGCAGGGTGGTTTTTCCCACGTTCGGAAACCCCGCGAGCACGATTATCGGGGACTTGAAATCAATTGTCGGCAGTTCGCGGAGTTTTTTGGACTCAACCTTTAACTGCGAGATCGGGCGGTCAAGCCTGTTCACAACCGAGCAAATCCTCCCCTCAAGCGACTTCAGGTGGCTGTTTGCCTCCTCAATGCTCTTGCTCGAAAAAATCCTTGCCGAATAATCCGCCCTGATTTTCTTCACCACCAATGCGGAGTTGTTCAAAAGCGAGAGGTTTTTCTTGAGCCTCTCAACATCCACTATCGCGTTCAAAAGTTCGACGTAAAACGGCTCGAGTTCATCGATTCGCGGGAACTTTTTCGAAAGCCCGGAAATTGTCACATATACATAGGTTGCAAACGCCTTCCCCCTCACAGAATTTATGGTCCTAGCCCTCGTGGTTTGGTCGCGGAACTTCTTTCTGGCAACACTCGCCTTTCTTTGGGCAATATACGCCTGGTCAATTATTTGCTTTGGCGGCGGGAAGAAATTCGCCGAAAGCGGCTCTGAACCACCACTATTTAAAGATTTCCTGGTTTTTTTCAATTGGATTCCGCCTACAAAAAAAGGGTCTTATTTATGAATAACATTTACTTGGGAGAGTATAAAAGGTATGTTGTGGTTCCCGCAATCCTTTTCATAATAATAATTGGAATTATCATTGCTTTTCCGATAAAACAGGGAATTGATTTGAGCGGCGGCACAAGCATTGTCGTGCGCTCAAATTCCCCCATGTCCGCGGAATTGCTAAAACCCGTGCTGGAGGAAAAATACGACCTCACCGAACTCCAAATAAGCTCGGTTTCATCCCCAAGCGGCTACGGGTTATTCGTGCAGTTCTCCCAAAACGAGGACATTGCATCCGCGCAATCCCTGCTTGAAGCGGCAGAGGATTCGCTCGAACAAAACCCCGCACAGGCAAAACAACTCGCCCTCGAATCAATCGCATTTTCACGAAAATTCGCCCCTGTCGACGACGCCTCCAACTCCTCGCCCCAACAGGCTGTTGCATCGGCAAAGGCTGCATTGCTTGAGGCGGAGGAAT
>JANLHD010000127.1 GCA_024653865.1 archaeon
CAAAAAAACCCTAGGAATCGACGTTCTTGTACGCCCCGGCAACCGCCTCAAATTGGCCATCAAAACAACGGACAAAAACGCATCCCTTTCCCTTGACAAGTCAAGCGTTTTTTCAAAATCAGAATACGTGGCGCCTGGAGGAGAAACATTTTTTGCAAAAGGTGTCGAGGCAACGGCAATTCTCTACCTGGTCCAATGCAATATTTCAGAAATAACCTGTGCGCTTGATTTGGACTGCGATGATTTGGATCCATTCACAAGCGATACCTGCGTGAACCCGGGCACGTGCCAGAGCTCATGCAATCGCACACAATGCACCCCATCGTGCATAGACGGAACATCATGTGCCGATCAAGACCCGCTCACAGTTGACTCATGCAGGAACTCAGGGACCTGCCAGGCAACCTGCGAGAACACAACATGCAACCCATCTTGCTCCTCGAACAGCGAATGCAACGACGGCAACCAAGCGACATCGGACAGATGCATCTACCCGGGCACATGCTTTGCATCCTGCCAAAACGTGCCTTCGGCCGCCTCTGGCGCCACAATAGAAGAGAATGGCTGCACAATAAAGCAGTGCCTCGGGGAAGCGTGCGAAGAGCAAACAAAAAATTATTGTTGCGCCAACTCGCTTTGTGAACAAGGAGAAACCTGCAGCGCCGACTGTACACAGGACGCAATCGAAATAATTTCCCCCACAAGGGGCTTTTACGCGCCGAAAGGGGGGGAAATAAACATTAGTGCAAGGGCAATCGCCGGCGAAGAATTAATTGCGACGGGATTCTTCGGCACGCAAACCCTCTTCGATGACGGCGCCCACTCCGACGGCGCTTTTGGTGACGGGGTCTATTCCGCTACTGTCAACGCTGGCACAGACCAAGAGGGCGAGGCAACCATAAAAATTTCCAACGGCAAAACAGAATCATTTGTGCACATAAGCATTGCACCGCTCCTCGAAGTGAGCCTCTCCGCTGACAAAAGCGAATATGCAATCAGTGACCCCATAATAATCAAAGGAAACGTCGCAAGAAAAAGCGAGCCGGTTTCGGCAAGCGCGACCCTTGTCGCATTCGCCACAGAAGCCGGCTCCGCTGGCTCCGCCAGCTACGTTGGCAAGAAAGTTTTTGAAGAAACAATACAATTGGACAAATTCGGGAATTTCACATATTCATACAAGTCCCTCTCCCTCGACCCGGCGGGCGAGTGGACAATAAAACTGCGCACAGCCGACGAATACGGCAACGAGGGAATGGGAGAAATAAAGGTCGCAATGCTAGCGCCGGAGGACATTTTCCCCATAAAAATCAGGCCGGAAATCGCGCCAAAAGGCTCATACTCGCGCGACGAACTCGTTGAACTGAAAGTAAGCCTTGCCAAGGGATTCGAAAAAATATCCGGCGCAAAAGTGGAGGCGGTGCTCTCCGACGGCACGCGCATAACAATGGAAGAAACAGGCCAGGCAATTTATTCGGCATCCTTCAGGTTCCCGCAAACCGTAAAAAATGGCTCCGCAAAAATCATTGTCGAGGCAAAACAAGGCTCCTTGATGGGAAAGGCGACCCTCACAACCACCCTGCTTCCCGAAGAGCTCAAAATTAACGTGAAGAGCCCGCAGAACCGCTCATTTGGCATCGGGGAAACAATCAATTTCCGATTCACAGTTGCACTAAACGAAAATCCATCAACCGTACAGCCAAGCCTTTCCATCAACGGAGAAAAAATCGAGGTCACGGAAAAAGGGGGCGAATACATTGCCGCATACATTGTCCCGAACGTGAACGAATTTGAATACACCATTTACGCAATCGACCCGGCCGGAAACGAAGGGGTAATTTCCCAAACCGCCATGGTCTCCGGTTACTCCGCCGAATATTACCTGCGCGAATACAACGCGGCGATTCTTGGGATTGCAGGCATCGCAGCCCTGCTGCTTTTGGGGCTCGGGTATTTCTACGTAAAGGACCAAAAATCGCACAACCTAAAAAAGAGGGAAAAAGAGCTCGTGGAAAAAATGAAATTCCTCCAAATAAGGTACTTTAAGATGGGTTCGCTTTCCAGGAAAAAATACGACGAGTTAATGCTTAAATACGAACAGGAACTACAAACTGTCAGGAAAAAAATGGGCGGAGCCGTGGACGAATGAAAAAATTTTTTGCACTACTTTTTTGCCTACTCCTTGCCGTCTCGGGCGTTTTTGCACTCACAATAAAATCCGCACAGCCGAGCTACGAGAAAGGCACGGCACTCGAATTCTCCGGGGCGTGCGATTCGGGAAAAACAAATTTCATCAAGGCAGAGATTGGCGGCAAACTGATTTTCGAGCAGCAGGTGAACTGCTTTGAGGGAGGCACCTCATTTGTCCACAAATACCAAACAGACATGCTAGACCCAAGCGGGAACTGGGAAGTCACACTGTTCACCGAGAACTCAAGCACCGACATACTAGTGCAGGTCGAGCCCACGCCGCAATCCGCGTACTACCGCATAACCTTTTTGAGCCCGGCAAAAACCAGTTTCGAACGCTCGGAAATAGTTTTGGTGAGCGTGCACGTCACGGACTCCGGAACCGACGAAACCGGGGCGCAAATCGTGATGTACGATGTTTTCGGAAGAAGGCTTGAACTAAAAGACGAGGGCTCTGGCGTATACGACATCAATTACGTCATTCCCCACGACGCGCCCATTGGCGATTGGGGCCTTGTTGTCACCGCAAAAAAACAGGAATCAGGCGGCATCTTCGGCGGCGAGAGAACCATATCATCGGAAATACAAAACGCGAATTTAAGGATTGAAATCCAGGAACCCACAAACCAAACCTACGAACAAAGCGACAGCGTCCCCATAAAGGCAATGGCATTCTACCCAAGCGGGGTCGCGGTGCCAAATGAGCGCCTAAAATCCGCCGAACTAACCACGTTAAATGAACGCCACGCCCTGGAGATAAACTCCGACGGAGAACTGGTGCTTGCATGGACCCCGCAATACTCGGGCAGCCAGACCGTAACAATACGCGCAGAAGACCTTGCAGGAAACTTCGGAAGCTCGCAGGCAAGCCTTGTAATTTCATGCTCGGTGACCTGCTTTGCCAAACAATACGGGCTCATAATACTCGTGGTTCTTTTGGTTGGCGCGGTCGCGACAAGGCTGTTTTACACGCGCGCAAAGCTCTCCTTAGACCTAGTTTCCGCGAAGCGTGAAAGGGAAAAGGCGATGGGGCTCATAAAGAATTTGCAGGAAGAATATTTCTCAAAAGGGGTCATGCCTGCATCAAGCTACAAGGAAAACCTGGCCTCATACAAGGCACGCATAATAGAGCTTGACGAAAAAATACGTGAACTCGAAAAAAAGGCGGAAGAAGAAAAGTAATTAAACAACAAAACACAGGTTTTTGCAAATGGAAGAAAAAAAGCGGCAGGCAATATTAAATGCCACAAGAAAACTCATAGAAACAAAAACGCCGGAAGCAGACATAATAATGAGCCTAAAGGAACTTGGCATTGAAGAAGACGACGCACAGCAATACATCGAAGAGGCGCGCAACCCCCAAAAAGAAACAAAGGTTGAAAGCGACAAAGAAAATGCCGCAAGCCAGGGGAGCGAAGGCAAAAAATCGGGGGAAAAGCAAAACCCGTTTTGGTCAGGCATGCTTTCCGGCATCGGAAAAAAGCCAGGCCAGGAAAAGCCCCAAGAGCTTAGGGCAGAAAAAAAGAATTACATGCCACGGCTCAAAACCTCTGGCAAGGGGAAAGTCACCGAAATAATTGCCGATTCTGCGTTTGACACAAAAACAAAAACTCCGAAAGAACCCGGCCTTGCGCAAAGCCGCCTGGACTCTATAACGCCAAAAAAAAAAGAAAAGCCCGCAAAAGCACAAGAGGCCGCTGCAAGGCCCACGGGAAAGGCAACGCGGCAAGAGGAAAACTTTTCCGGCTTCAAAACCAGCCTCGATGACCTCGAAAAACAGCTCGAAAAAACCGTGCATCCCGCTGAAAAAAAATCTTCTGCTTCATTGCCGGATTCATTGCCGGCTTCGTTGCCGGCCTTTGGCGCAGTGAATGAATCGGAGGCCACGCAAAAACCGCAACCTCGCCCGGAAA
>JANLHD010000009.1 GCA_024653865.1 archaeon
ATTTTTTGTTCAATTCCAATAAAATCACCTATTTTGGAATGCGGGGGGCAGGATTTGAACCTGCGAAGGCACTAAGCCACCAGGTCCTAAGCCTGGTCCAATTGGCCGCTATGGGACCCCCGCGCGCATTTCGACGCGCGCAACCGACGGACCCCGCATGCGGGGGCCTGGCTCGCCTGCGCTCGCAGACTGCGAATAGAATTTGGTGCAAGCAAACTTTAAAATCCCGAACTTTGCGGTTTTTTTGGCTCCGAAACGCTAATTTGCACGGTTTTTCCGACATCAAGACCCATTGGGATATCGAGTTTTGCCCTTATGGTCCACTTGATTCTGCGCATCACTCCGGACACCATGTTCAGCACATTAAATGCCGCCCCCAAAGCGCCTTCATCAGGGCTAGGATAATTCGTTGCTCCGTCCGGAAGGTCTAGAGAAAAATCATACTCGCTCTCGCCACTATACTCCCTCTCTGTGTCCAGTTCCTTTTCAAAGTTGAAAATAGTGCGCGTATTTTTTTCAATGCGCCCGGTTTTGCGGTCGCGCGAATTGTATTCTTCCGTTGCCGTCAGCACCACCCGAACGCCCTTTGCCCTGATAGGATTGTTCACTTTCAATTTCACTTTTCCCTCTATTGTTTCCCCGCCAACATAGCTGAGTTTTGGGATTTCGAGTTCTATTTTTCCAGCGCCAAGTCCGAACACCATTTTTTATGCCTCCGTCAGAATTTCATTTTTTCGAGTTGATGTTTGAATAATTCAATCCACATTTCACCGCCAATAATTTGGCCAAATGAATCCAGTGTATTTGCCCTTATTATTCTCTCGCGGTCGGTTCCTTTTAATTGTGGAAGGGCTTTAGCCTCAAATGTGGCCTTTTGCATTTTCGTTATCCTCAAAAACAAGGCATCCGCGAGTATAACAGCATCAGTATAAGCTTTTTTCAAATTATTTTCCGACAGGCTTCCATAATTTCTTTTTGCGAGCATTTGCACAAATTCCCTGGGTTTGCCATTGCGAATGTACTGCCTTGTGTTGGGCGGCATCCCTGAATAGAGTTGCCTTTGCACCTGCTTTTCCAATGCCGCTCTCATTGGTCGCCGCATCCATGCCTTTCCGGTCCCCATGGATGTGACCGGGTCAATTCCCGGCCCCAATCTCCTATCGTCCCTCTTTGTTCCTCTTCTCTCCATCTTGCTTCTGGCAGCAAGTGGCGTTCTGGTTTTTCTGAACAACTCGCTTACGGTTTTGATCTGGCCTGTTGGCGTATAAAGGCTTTTTTTCGGAGAAACAATTCGCGCCATCTTATTCACTAGTGTTTATTTGCTTTATATTTCTAAGCGCAACAAAAATTCGCCCCCGCCAAGAATCGAACTCGGATCTGAAGCTCTTCCCAACCTTTTTTTTTGGTAACACTTTTTGCCATGCAAAAAGGTTTCCGGAAGCTTCCAGGCTATCCATTACCCCACGGGGGCGGGGTGTCATTGAAAGTAGCGCCAATTCCGTTAAAAATACGCTCCCGCAGGGAATCGAACCCTGATCTAAAGCTCCGCAAGCTTCAATGCTATCCATTACACCACGGGAGCGACCTTTTTCTTTTTCTTGGGAAGAAAAAGAAAAACCTCGACGAAAAAGAAAAAGAACCAGTAATGAACTTTGCCCAAGCTAATATTTTAAAGCAAACGCGTGACCTTGCCGTCATGCAAAATCAAGGTAGTTTCGGCCTGCGTCACGATTTTGCCTGCTTCCTCCTTCAGCAAAGGGAATGCTGTCAGGCACCTTTTTTGCATGAGCTCGCGCAAACCAACCTTGCGGCCAAATTCCCCCATCTTAAGGTCGCGTTGCAGCCATCTCTCGGCAAAGGGCAAATTCCGGTAATTCTCCTCCACAAATTCGATTATTTTCCTCGCTTCCCTACCCCTAACAGGTTTTTTGTCCTCGAGCTGAAAAATCTCGGCCTGGCTGCCTTCCCTAACCAAACCCTCGCCGTCTGTTGCGAAAGGCTCGATTGCAATTGCAATGCCGTCCTCAAGTTTCTTTGGGTCGTGGTTTGCAATGTTCGGAATGGTCGGGTATGTGTGTGCGTCGAATTCCGCAACGCCATGGCCTGAAAGATTTTGAATCGGCCTAAAGCCCGCGCCCCTAATCGCATCCTCTATAGTGGCGCCCATGTCCCCGATAATTGCGCCCTTTTTTGCAATGGCCACCGCATTCTCAAGCGCATCTTCCGCGGCCTTGACCATGTTTTGGTGTTTTCCGGAAAAATCGAGCGTTCGTGCGGAGTCCGCAATGTAACCGTCCACATGAACGCCGATATCAACCTTGATTACCGCGTCCTCGGGAAGTGTGTCCTTTGAATTGAACGCGGGCGAGTAATGCGCGGCCACGTTATTTATTGAAAGGTTAATTGGGAACGCGGGCTTTGCGCCCTTTTTCATAATCGCCGACTCTATTTCCTCGGCAAATTCGAACAAATTTGCGCCAACTTTGAGCCTCTTTTTCGCAAGCTCCTGCACCTCTTGGGTGATTTCTCCGGCCTTTTTGTACTTTGCAATAACGCTTTTTTCCATTACAAAATCCCCCCTAAAAGCGGTTTTAAAGCTTTAGGTGAAGCTCGCAAGCGAACTTTGTTTTCCCCCATGCTTCAAATCCTCTTCGCTGTACCCGAGCTCTCGCATTATTTTTATTACAGCGGGAATGATTTGGTTTTCAATGTAATAATCCGCGTCATAATTCCCTTCCGCAACATACTCCTCGAGCTCCGCCTTTTCGCTGATGCTTTTTCCCGAACCCTTTGTCACAATGAACCCGAGCACCGAGCCCACATCGATTTCTTTTCCGCGCTCCATTGCGCGCTTTGCCGCCGCCACGTGCGGTCCAATCGAATCGTAATTTTCGGGCTTTCTTTTGAGCATCGTCATAATCACGAGCTCCTCTTTGGGAACCTTTCCTTCCTTTAATTCGTTGATTATTTTGCGCACAAGCAAAATTGCTTTCTCCGGCCGGCCCTCGCGCAGCACCGCCTCAATCACCCCTTTTTGCGTTTCCTTGGCGATTTTTGACCAATCCCTTCTCACGTACTCAAAGCCCACGATTTTGAGATTGCCTTTGTAATCCACGAGCGCGTATCTCTTCTTCGCCGCGCCGCCCTCTTTTTTTGTGACAAAAATTCCGCGCATAAAAAGCCCCTCGAACTCAAGCTCCATTGCTCCGGGGAGATTCGCGTTTATTTCCCCGGCAAATTCGAGCGCCTCCTTTTCCCCCTTATTTTTTGGTAACAGGATGAAGAGGGAATCTGTGTTGTGGAGCAGGATGTTTCCGCATGCATCAACAAAATTGTTGTTGCCCTCAACGCTCAAATCGTAGACGAACCCGTCATATTCTTCCTCAGTAATTTTTGTTTTGAGCCTCTTGTTGTGTTTTGTGCTTGTTTTCAGTGTATATGCTTTTTTTGACGGCCTGTAGTTTATTGAGTGGTTTTTTCCCATTTGCTTGAGCAGAAATGAGAGTCCGCTTATCAATTTGAGGGAGTTTGTGGTGTAGCTAAAATTATTTTTCACGTATTCTTGGCTGTATCCAAGTTTTTTGTTGACTGCTCGGCTCCCATCCCCCTCGAGCATTTTTTGAAGCACCAATTCCTTATAATTGTCCGGCGCGTTGAAAATGAAGTCAGGGAGTTTTTTTCCGGAGCTTTTCTGTCCGCAGAGCAATTTGAAGAACATTGCGCTGATTTGGTTCATCATCTGCAGTTTCATGGTGTTGTCCTCGTATTGTATTGTTTTTGAAGAGGCTGAATTGGAGTATGCAAGGGTGCGTTCGCCTTTTGAGGAGCGAATTATCGAAACCGTGGCGCCTTCAAACAGCCTCTTGTAATCTTCCTTGAGGCCAGAGAGCCATTTTGTATCTGAGCAAGCAATACTCGCCCCTACCTTTGTGCTTGTGGTTTCGTAAGTTGAGCTGCTCCCTTCCGCGATATAAGCCCCGAGCAGCCTGCATAACGACTCAAATTCCACAGAGCCGACATTAATTTTTCTTTTCAGTTTTATGTTGTGTTTCCTGTTTGTCCACCCGAACCAAACATGTTCATCATCTGCGTGGAATTGCGCAAGCTTCACCCTGCCCTTGTACTTGACTTGGGCATAATAATCTTGGAACATCTCATAAAAATCTATTTTCCCAAAAAAAATATCGGTTTTTGGTAATCCCGCAGAAAAAAGTTTTCTGCCCAATAATTCACCCGGCTTTGTTTCAATCAGTCCGCCGTTTTCCTCGACAAGAATAGAGTGGTCCTCGGTTACCCTGGTTTCCCCGAACTTCTGATTTACCCTGTAAATTTTTTTCCCGCATTTATGCCTAATCACGTGCCTTATTTCCTTCCATTCAGGTTCGAGAGTTTTCGGGTTCACGGAAAGTGAACAGTAACCTTTTCCTCTTTTGAGGGATTTTCCGTTTCGCAGTGCGGGGATTTCCTCTATTGAATTGTAAAACTCCTCCACTGCCCTTAGCTCTATTCTTCCACTCGGGTTTTTTAAAACTAAATTGCGTTCAGCCGTGACACTATCCCCATAAAGGGGCATATACCCCCTTGCCTGCGCCTTATCCATAACATCAGTTATGTAGAATCTGCTCCATGCGGTTACCGCGCGCGCAGCCTCCCTGGAATACCACCTGGCCCGCGGATAACCCAAGTACCCATAATGGGAGTTCAAAAGTATTTTGAGCGCGTGCTGCCTCGCGTTCAAAGCCTTGTATTCGTGCGAGCCCTTCTCAATTGCCTTCATTTCCTTCTTTATAGAAATCCTGTTGTCGAGTATTTCCTCAAGTATTCCCGCAAGAAACCCCTTTTCCTTTTCACAAAACCAATCCTTGTCGGGGGAAAGATTTTTTCCCCGCGAGCACTGTTCGTGTTCGCATTTGAGGGTTTCGGGGGAAATGTTGTGCGCAATCATAATGGTTGGGTGAAGCGAGCGAAAGTC
>JANLHD010000130.1 GCA_024653865.1 archaeon
GGAGAAGCTTTGACTCCGACCAGGCCGAAGAGAGGGCAAGGACAGGCAGCCCAATGAAGTACGTTAAGCTTAACAAAGGCCTTGTCACAATGATTGACAGGCGCGGAACCGACCTTAGGGGAAACAAGCTTTCCTCAAAGAGCAGGGCACAGATGTATCGCCTCATTAAGTGGCATAAAAGGGCATCAATTAGTTCCTCAATGCAAAGGAACCTCTCGATAGCTCTTACAGAACTAAGAAGGATTGCATCGTATCTCAACACGCCAGAGCAGCTCATAGAGGCCGCGGCGCTTCTTTACAGGAAGACCGTGAAAAAAGGCCTTATTAGGGGAAGGCTAATCGAGGCGGTTGTTGCCGCAGTTCTCTACACGGTGTGCAGGAACTACAATGTTCCAAGAACACTCAACGAAATGGCGGAAGCATCAGGACTTACCAAAAAGGAGATCGGGAGGACCTACAGGTTCCTTGTAAGGGAACTCAAGCTGGATATCCCGCTCACTAACCCAATCCACTACATCCCAAGGTTCGCATCGGAACTGAACCTTTCAGGTGAAGTGCAAGAAGAGGGCAGGAAAATCCTTGAGGAAGCCATCAAAAAAGGGCTTATCTCCGGAAGGGGGCCAACAGGCGTTGCGGCAGCTGCCGTATACATCGCAGGGCTTCTGAAGGGAGAGAGAAGGACCCAAAAAGAGGTCGCGAACGTTGCCGGCGTAACAGAGGTTACGATAAGAAATCGGTACCGCGAACTCAAAAAGAAGCTCAACATAGAAGTGGTTGCCTAATTTTTTGGCAACCCTCTATTTATGGCCGCAAATTTTTTTATGCGGCCAATTTTCCTATTTTTTCAATTGATTTTTTCAAACCCGACTTATTTTTTTCTCGATTAAATCATACAATTCAAGCATGGCTGGATTATCTTTCCAAGTCAAAAAAGAAATTTCCGTGGGTTTTTCCGTGGCGATTTTAATGTGCCCGCGCTGAATGGAGGTGTTGACCAAATTAAGCAAATTTTCTAGGATTTGTCTCTCGTGCGGAAGCCTTGCGTTTCCCAGTTCCTGTTCGGTTACAACAAATCTGCCGTTCTCAAACTTGAATGACCAATTATTTCCGGTTAGTTGGCGATGTATCGGCCTATTGACCGAAGGCGTATCGACAAGGCTAATTCTCAATCGCCCATCCCCGATTATGGCCCTGCCGGTCCAGGCGATTTCAGTTCTTTCCCGAGTGGGGTGCACAATGTACACCTTTTTTCTATCTGGGTCTGAGATGGACTTCATTGCCAGTTTTATATTCCTTTCAAGTTTTTGGGGGTCTTTATGGTGTTGAATGGCAATATCATCTCTTTTCATGCCGCCCCAGGGAAACCAAGAATAACTGCGCCCTTTTTCATCGGTTCTCACAAGAAGCCGCGGCATGCCAAGCGCATGCGATAGCCGAAATTGATCAGGGTTGCTATATACTTTATGCGGGGGCACAAAACAATTGGGAACCCCTTTTGCCATAGCCTTTAGTTTTTTCAGGCCAAATAACTTTGTGTATTGTTTAATCTGCATTGCGGCACCAAATCAATAATTAATCACGGGGAATATAAAACTTCTTTAATCTACCCCAAAAAAAAGGATTAAATACTTGGTTTTGGCTTATTTAATGCATGAATGTGGATGAGATAATCGAGTCCGAATCCGAACTTGTTACGGACGTGAAAAAAAACTGCAGGTTCTGCATGGGCAGGCACCACTTGAACCGCCCACGCAACCCCGAACGCGAAGAGGTCCAAAAAAGCCTCAAAGAACTCTACGGCGTTTACGAAAAAAAATTCGACGCACTAAGAAAAGAGGACGCACCCGGAACAGCGGTCCAGAATTCTCTTGGAAACAAAAGATTCATCCTCGACGTGCTCGATGAATGCAAGTCCTGTGACATGGAAATGGACCGCGCGAACAGGGCAATGGCGCAGCTCAAATAAAATTTTTGTGCCCAAAAACATTTTCCAACCAATTTCGAAACTTTTGGCAAAATTTCAGCAAACATGCCTGCCGGTCTTCATCACGTACTTCTGGTGGTACTCTTCGGCTTTGTAAAAATTTGAAGCAGGGACAATTTGCGTCGCAATAGGCCGCGAATATTTTCCCGAAGCCTCAAGTTCTTTTTTTGATTTCTCCGCCTCCTTTTTTTGATTCGCATTGTGGTAAAAAATTGCCGACCTGTATTGCGTGCCAACATCAGGCCCCTGCCTGTTCACAATCGTGGGGTCGTGTTCACTCCAAAACAATTCCAAAAGCTCCTTGTAAGAAACTTTTTTTGGGTCAAACTTCATTTGAACCGCCTCAGCATGCCCAGTGGCATCGGAGCACACGTCCTCGTAAGTCGGATTCTTGGTGTGACCGCCAATATAGCCAACCATTGTCTGCTCCACTCCGGGGACATTTCGGAACATTTCCTCCACGCCCCAAAAACATCCGCATGCAAATGTCGCGGTTTCAAGTTTTTGTTGCCGCCGAATGGGTTCCATAAAATTAGAAAACGGCATTAGTGAATATAAACTTTTTCCAAGTTTTTTTGTTAACATGTTTTTTTTTTTGGTTAACTCTACGTTCCTTTTTTTAACCACTATGAACTCCTTTATTTGTAGATGCTGATTGCCGGAATAGACGAGGCGGGAAGAGGGCCGTGCCTTGGCCCAATGGTTCTGGCAGTAACCTTAATCGACAAGGAAAACGAGGAAGCGCTCATCCAAATCGGAGTAAAGGACTCCAAGCTTCTTTCCAAAGAGGAACGAGAGAGGCAATTCCCGCTAATTCAGGGCGCGGTCATTGAAAATCACTGCATCCACATATCCCCGCAGGAAATAGACGAACTCATGGACAAAATTAGCCTCAATGAAATCGAGGCGATGCTCGCCGGAAAGCTATTGAACTCGCTAACCCAAAAGCCCGATGTCGTTTACGTCGACTCACCGGACATAGTGATGGCCGAATTTGCGAACAGGATAAAAAAATACATATCATTCCCGGTTAAAATAATTTCCGAACACAAAGCAGATGTGAATTACCCCATTGTTTCAGCGGCATCAATCATCGCAAAGGTCGAGCGCGACAACGCAATAAAAAAAATTGCGTCGTCATTCGGCGAAATTGGCTCTGGTTACTCGCACGATGACGTGACAATTAATTTTTTAAAGAAGTATTTGTTAGAACATAATATGCTGCCTGAATTTGCGAGAAAATCCTGGGCGACAACCAAAGTATTGCACAACGAGAGGTTCCAAACAAGGCTGTATTGAATTTGGGAAATTTTTATGACGGACAACTGGAGAAAAAGAAGAACTTTCGAGGATCAATCAATTGACTTCGAAACAATGGAGGAATTGTTTGAGGAAGTTCTGGAATTGTTCGAAGAGAGCGAAGTGGATTTCTCAAAGCCCCTCAAAATGGCGTTCTCGGTAAGCCTTGACGAGAAAGGCAACCTTCGCATAAATGAATTCGGCCTGCTCAAGGAAAAAAAATTCGGTTCCCAAAAAAGCGAGGAGCCGTTCGTGGAATTAATAGAGTTCGACAACGAATTCCTCATAGTGGTTGAGGCGAATTCGCTGCCCCCAAAGGACATCGACATCAAGGTGCTCGACCACGCGCTGATAATTTCGGACAATTCGAACAATAAATTTTTGAAAAAAATTTCCTTCCCAAGCAAGGTAAAGGAAACAAGCATCCGCACAAAAATCAACAACAACGTGCTCGAAATCCGCATCGCCAAAAAGGCAAAAACAAGCACCGCAGTTAAGCGCTAAAAAATTAATCGTCTTTTTTCGCCGGCGCCGCTGCTTGCGATTGCTCCAACTTCCCCTTCCCTGCGTCCTTTCCGAAGTACTCGCGGAACTTGGGCGTGGTTGTTATGATGTAGGTGATTCCCTTCTTTTCCTTTTTTATGAATCCCTTCTCCTTGAGCAATTTTATGTGCTCGTACGCCTTGCTGTTGCGAAAATTTATGACATCGCTCTGCTTTACCGGCTGCTTATACGCGATGAACGCGAGGGTTTTCATCATCCCGCGGTGCAATTCGGGCGCGGCCGCCATGTGCCCCACGAAATCCTCGTACTCCTCCTTGACCGCCATGCGCACGCCATCGGGCTCGTCAACGATTTCAATCGAGGTGTCCTTTGCCTCATAATCGTGAATCAAATCATTGACCAAAACCCTAACTTCCGCAACGTTCAGGTCGGTAATTTTCGCGAGCTCGCGCATATTCACAGTCCCGGGGGACGTGAACAATGCCGCCTCGATTACGCGCTTTGCCTTTTTTGAATCCATGAGAAAGAAGAGGAAAAACGGTTTATTATTTGTTACTGGTACCGCTTTCAGCCCTATTTAAAAAATTTTTGAATGAATTATTCATTATGGTTGTTTTAAAGGAAGAGCGAGAAAAAAAAATTAAAATCGCTATTTTTGATCAAGTACAAAAGAAACTTACAGAAAAAAATCTGAATCTTGTAGAATTAACTCCTGATTCTGTATTTGAAGCTATTTCTGTTCAAACTGGCATTTTTGGAAAATTAGAAAGAAGTGAATTCGATAATATTCTAAAAGAAATGACGGCACAAAAAAATCAAGACTTGCTTAAAGTAGGTTTTCAATTTACTGTTTTAACAATTCCAGATTTTGAAAATAGGCCATTAAAAAAATTTCATAAATATTTTTATACTCCTGCATTTTTACTAGCTGGCGCCTACATGTTTGGTTTATTAGGGCTAATTTTGCTTCAGGGTGACGCGGTTATTTCAGCAATAGCTTTATTTTTAATTTTTATTTCTGGGTTATTTAGTAACCTAGTTGGAAAAGTATTTTTTGAATTTTTTGAAAAAATAGCTGACATATTTGCAGTAAGTACAAAATTAAACTTAAAACCTTTAGCGATTATAATTGGACTATCTCTTGGAGTGGAATTTATTTACTTAATTGGTTCCCCTTTTTTCAATCAACCAACAACTTTTGAGTCTTCCCTTTTCGTTTTCATGTCAGCAATTGGTGTGAGTTCTATCCTTTATAACTTTGCTTTAAAACCAAATAATACTAGAGAAGAAGATCAATAATTTACCCGTAAATCTCGACCTTGATGCCCTCTTTTGGAATCCCCGCGGCTTCCAGCAGAGCTTTTGTTCCCGCGACCATTTTCGGCGGGCCGCAGATGAAATAAAACGCGCCCGGATTTTTTTTCGTGATGTCTTTGACCATTTCTTCGTCAATTCTCCCCGAATGGTAGCCCTCTTTTTCCTCGCGCGTGAGCGTGAGAAGAAGCGAGAGGTTCTTGTTGCGCTTCGCAAAACCCTTGAGGGTGTCCCTGAATATTATGTCCTCTTCTGTCTTGCTGCTGTAAACGAAATGCACTTTTGTGCCGAGCTTTTTGTCCTCAATGTACTGGCAAAAGCACCTAAAGGGCGCGATTCCCGAACCCGCCGCGAGAAGCACAATTGATTTCATTTTCTCGGGGTCGAACACAAAGTGCCCATAGGGCCCATCAACCATCATTTCATCCCCCGCCCGCACGCCATTCAAAAGCTTGGACACCCAGCCATCGGGCATTTGCTTCACCGTAATCTCGAGGGTTTCATTTCTAGTCGGCGAGGAAGAAATCGAATAGGCCCTCTTTGGCACGGTTTCCTTCCCCAAAAGCTGCACCATCACAAATTGCCCCGGCTTGAAATCAAAAGGCGCATCGCCCTTCATTGTGATTGTTGCCGTGTCCAATGTTTCCTTGGTGACCCTTGTAATTTTGACCTTCTGCTTTAGGAATGCCATGGAAAAATTGAAACAAGTAATGCTTATAAAACCGAATTCAGGAGCTAAAAAATGCATTCAATGAATTGGGCGACATGATAACCTTGCAATTAGGATTAAATACAAAGAGGTGAATTCTATTCATTAAAAGTGTTCATTTTAGTGGGTGTAAAGCAAAAAAGAGGAGGCGAGGAAATGGATTGTGACATAAGCAGCAAAAATTGGCAGTTCTGGATTATCTTGCTCGTACTTGCTTTTGCGGCGGGCTATTTCATTTCAGGTTTTTTAATAGATGAATTGGCATACGAAAATTCCGATTTTGCCAATCCCGGCATCTCATGCTGCCAGAGTTGCATAAACTCCGATATAGTTTCGCCCATGGCAATTGCTGCCGAAGCCATTCCCTGCACACAATATGTGGAAGATAAATCGTGCCTAGATTATTTTAATGATAATAAAATGACGG
>JANLHD010000010.1 GCA_024653865.1 archaeon
TGCGTCAAAAATTGCGGCATTTTTTTTCCGGAATTCCAAGAGCCAATTGCCGCCGTCCATTGCTACTGTTTTTTGCATGGCGTTTTCACCCTACTGAATTCTCCATTTCCATTTCTATAAGCCTGTTTAGTTCGACCGCGTATTCCAGGGGCAGGGTTTTTGTGAATGGCTGTATGAACCCGAGTATTATCATTGTGAGCGCCTCGGCTTCCGTTAGCCCCCTTGATGTGAGGTAGAATATCTGGTCGTCCCCTATTTTTCCCACGCGTGCCTCGTGCGCAATCGTGGCGGTGGGCTCGTCAATTTCGACCGACGGGTAGGTGTCGCTTCTTGATTCCTTGTCCAGTATTAGCGCATCGCACATCACATTGCTCTTGACGTTCTTGCAGCCCTTGTAGACCTTGACCAGCCCCCTATAACTGCTTCTTCCGCCGTCTTTTGAGACGCTCTTGCTGGTGATTTTGCTTGTCGTGTTCGATGCCATGTGGACCATTTTTGCCCCAGCATCCTGGTGCTGGCCTTTGCCTGCAAGTGCAATGCTCAAAACCTCGCCCTTTGCCCCCTCTTCCATTAGGTAGATTGCGGGGTATTTCATTGTGACCTTGCTTCCCAGGTTGCCGTCAACCCATTCAACACTTGCGTTCCTGTACGCAAATGCCCTTTTGGTCACGAGGTTGTAGATGTTGTTCGCCCAGTTTTGGACGGTGGTGTAGCGCACCTGGGAGTTTTCCTTTGCAATGACTTCCACTACCGCGGAGTGCAGGGATTGGCTTGAAAATCTTGGCGCCGTGCAGCCTTCTATGTAGTGCACCGAGCTGCCCTCGTCGGCTATTATGAGCGTTCTCTCGAATTGCCCGAAGCTTTCCGAATTAATCCTAAAGTATGCCTGCAGGGGGATGTCCACTTTGGTGTTTTTTGGCACGTACACAAAGCTTCCGCCGCTCCACACCGCCGTGTTGAGGGATGCGAACTTGTTGTCTTTGATTGGCACGATTTTGGCGAAGTGCTCCTTTACTATTTTAGGGTATTGCCGCAGGCCCTCGTCCATGGAGAGGAACACCACTCCTTTTTTTGCGAGGTCCTCGCGTATGCTGTGGTACATTACCTCGGAGTCGTATTGTGCGCCGACACCGGCTAGTGTTTTTCTTTCGGCCTCGGGAATTCCCAGGCGCTCGAATGTGTCCTTTACGTCCTGTGGCACATCGTCCCAGCTTCCCTTGTTTGCGTCCGATGCGCGCATGTAATAAATTATGTCATTGAAATCTATGCCGCTAAGGTCCGCGCCCCACTTTGGCATCGGCTTTTCGTTGAATGCCTCGAGCGCCTTTAGCCGAAAATCAAGCATCCACTTTGGCTCCTTTTTTATGGCGGATATTTTCCTCACGGTTTCTTCGCCAAGGCCCTTGTCGAATTTGACGTCGTAGGACCCGGTGCCGTACCGAAAGTCGTACTTGTCATAATCAAGGCTCGTGATTTGCCTCTCCTTTGTCCTGTCCATTTAATCTTTCACTTCCAAAATTTTTATTCCGGTTTCGGCGAGAATTTCGGAGTACCCTTTTTCCTCGAGCTGTTGCGCGAGTTCCATGCCGCCCGATTTCACTATTTTTCCGTCGTGCATCACGTGCACAAAATCCGGCTTGAGGTAATTTAGTATTCTCTTGTAGTGCGTGATTACTATTGCGCCGAATTCGGGGCTGCGCATGCGTTCAATTGCCTGTGAAACAAGCTTTAACGAATCAATGTCAAGGCCAGAGTCCGTCTCGTCGAGAATCGCGATCTTTGGCCGCAGCACCATCATCTGCAAAATCTCCGCCCTCTTTTTTTCTCCCCCCGAGAACCCAACGTTGAGTTCGCGGTCTATGAAGTCTTCACCCATGTTCAAAGGCTTTGCCGTCTCCTTTAGCTTCGCCCTGAATTTGACAAGGCTCATGGCTTCCATAGGGTAATGGCTCTTGTAGGCGGCGTGCAGAAATTTCGAGAATGTGAGCCCTTGTATTTCGAACGGGTATTGGAATGAGAGGAACAATCCCGCTTTTGCGCGCTCGTCGGTTTGCATTTCGAGCACGTTTTTTTTGTCGAGCGTTATTTTTCCGCCGGTCACCTCGTATTTTGGGTTTCCCATGATGACGTTTGCAAGCGTGCTTTTTCCGGAGCCGTTGGGCCCCATTATTGCGTGTATCTCGCCTTGCTTCGCCTCGAGGCTTAGGCCCTTTAGTATCTGTTTTCCCTCAATGCCCGCGGTAAGGCCCGAAACATTTAGAACGCTAGCCATAAATGCAATCCACTCCTGGTTGTTTTTTTTGTAAATGTTATTGTTATTTTTATAATGCGGTTTTTGCGCGCACCTGCGCGATGGCATCTCCCGCGGCGTCGAATTCGCGGCACACCACGCACATGCCGTCAAAGCTCTTGTCGCTTTGCATCATGAGTTCCGCCATTTTTTTGATTTTTTTGAGGTCGGAATCGTTGAACTTGTAATTCCCTCCCCTCTTGTGCTTGAGGTATTGGCACACCGCGGCCTCTGTGAGGTTGAGTTTTCCCGCGACCATTTTTCTGGAAATTTTTTTTTCATTTACCAAATATTCCGTCATCTCGCGCCTAACCGCGGGAAGAACGTTCCAACTGATTATTTCGCAAGGAAAAGTCAGGCTCATTTCAAAAACACCCCTACTATTAACAATCGTTAATAATTCTTTTTAAAGGTAATGGTGCACCCCTGATGCCCACCCATGGGCATCCTGGTGCACCCCTGGTGCAAGCATTGCTTCGTTCTTTTGCCGCATTTTCCAACTTAAAAAGTGCCATTTTAAAAGGATTTTCGGAGTTGGTTTTAG
>JANLHD010000132.1 GCA_024653865.1 archaeon
GCCTCTTTTGTTATGAGAGCGCTAGTGGGCGGAGAGCCGACAGTGATTTCATAATGCTTCTTTGAATCAACTTCAATTGTGACCGGAACCTTCATTCCCGCATAGGACTTTGTTTTCTCGTTTATTTTTGCGACGATTTCGCCTATGTTCACTCCGAGTGGCCCGAGTGCCGGGCCTAGTGGTGCCCCCGCGGTTGCCTTTCCGCCCTCAATCAATGCACTAATTTCAGCCATTTCAAAACCAATCTCCTTTGCAACCAATTTTTATTTTTTCTCTTTCTTTTTCGCCAACGTTTTTCTTTCTCTTTTAAAGAGAAAGAAAAAGGTTGTTTTATTCGTTTAGTATCCTTATGTGCTCGGCGTGTATTGTGACCGGTATTTTTACCGCCGCCTCGAGCATTTCAACCGTAACCTCTTCTTTTGTGTCATTGACCCTCAAAACTTTTGCCTTTTCTCCCTTAAACGGCCCCGCAATGAGCTCCACTTTCATGCCTTCCTTAATGCTCTTCATCAAGGGCTTTGCCTCCAAAAGGCCTGTTAATTCCTCTATGTTGACCGCGCCGCCGACGATTCCCCTTCCTTTTACGTGCGAAGTGTTCGTAATTCCCCTCTGCAGGGTGATTTCGTTGTCCGCCTCTATTAGGATGTATCCTTTAAGGCCGGGAATAACAGAAATCGAGTAAATGTTCAGGTCCTCTTTTTGTATTTTGTGGCTAAGTATGTCCACAACAAGGCTTTCCTGGCCGACGGTAGTCCTGACCGTAAATATCATTTCAAAATCACTTTTTTAACCAAAGAAATTAGGTTAATTATAATGAATTTCACAGGAATAGGTTTTAAAACCTTGCTTAAAAGCACTTAGAGCTTGATTATTCCTTCTATAATCAGTTTCACAACCAGGCCAACCGTGCCTATGACTATAATTCCAAGGCCTGTGATGCTTGCAATCATCTTGTAATCCTTCCAGCCCGGCTTTCTTGAAACATTGAAAATGCGCATGCTCGATTGAATAAAGCCTTGAATGTCCACCATATGACCAAATCAGTGCGGGGAAAGGAATAAAAAGGGAATTTTTGCCCTCTCGCGCTCATTCATTTCCTTCATTCCTTCGCTCCCACGTTCCTTCGTTCCTTCGGTCCCTTCGGGAAGAAAATAAATAGCAGAAAACCGTCTTTATTTTGTGCCAAAGAAAAGAATGGGAAGGGGAAGCGGTGAAGGAAGAAGGCCGCCGCGGGGAAACGCACAAGCGGCAAAAATATTTTTGGAACTCAAGGCAAAGCACCTAAGGAAAGGCGAGGAGTTTGCACAGAAGCTTGAGTCCGCTAGGCAAAGGGAGCACGCCGCAAGAGGAATCGAAAAAAAAGTTGCCCTGGCAAAAACCCTGGAAATATTGGGCGAGATGAAATCAAATGCTCTAAGTGCAATCGGGGAAATGGAAAATTTTAATTTGCGGCACGGGGCAAAACTAACTCCGAAACAGGCAACGAACAAGAATTTGCACGTGACACAAGTGTTGGGCCATTTATTTTTTTTGCAGCAAATGATTAAGACCCGTGAATCGGAATTGGCCGAGCTTACGGCCAAACTTAATTAAAAAAAAAGATTTTTCGCCGATTTTTTAGTCGGCGAACTGTATTCCCAAATCAATCGGCTCCCCGGAGGGGACGTCCGCGGCGTCAATGTAGGGGAATTTTCCGCCCGCAATGACAACCATTGCCTGGATTTGGTTCTTGGGAATCGAATCGTCAATCATTGCGCCCCAAATAATGTGGGCGTTGCTGTGGATTTTCACGGAAACCGCTTCGACAATCATCTCCGCCTCGCGAAGCGTCATGTCGGAGCCGCCCACGACGTTTATGAGCGCCTTGCTCGCGTGCGAAATGTCGACGTCAAGAAGCGGCGATGTGAGCGCGTTCTCGACGGCCTCGAGTGCCCTTGAATCATTCGATGACCCGGCGTGTGCCGAGCTCTCGCCAAGGCCAATCATTGCCGCGCCGCCCTTTTCCAGGATGGTGCGCAGATCCGCAAAGTCGAGGTTGATTAGCCCTGGCTTTGTGATCATTTCAGTGATGCCCTTGACCGCGTTTGTGAGCACTTCGTCCGCGACCTTGAATGCCGCGTTCACCGGAAGGTCGGGCGCTATTTCAAGTATTTTGTCGTTCGGGATCACGATGACCGTGTCCGCGTTCTGCCTAAGGTTCGCAAGGCCGCGCATTGCATTCTCCATCCTCTTTTTTCCCTCGACAGTGAACGGAAGCGTGACGACCCCTATTGTGAGCGCCTTGATTTTTTTCACGATTTCCGCAACAACCGGTGCGGCTCCTGTTCCTGTTCCTCCGCCCATTCCGCATGTGATGAAAACGAGGTCGGATTCGTGCAAAAGTTCCTGGAGTTCCTCCAAAGATTCCTGCGCCGAGGCTTCGCCCACGCTCGGGTCCGAACCGGAACCCAATCCGCGTGTGAGTTTTTTTCCTATAAGTATTTTCCTGTCCGCCTTGACCTTGAGAAGGTCCTGTGCGTCCGTGTTGATTGCGAATGTTTCAGCCCCGAGGATTCCAACTTCTGTCATCCTCTGGATTGTGTTGCATCCTCCGCCCCCGACGCCTACCACCCTAATTCTTGCCTTGGAACTTTCAAGAAGCTTTACAAGCTCCTCGTCGTCATCCGTGGCCGTCCTTTTACCCCTGCTTGACTTGGGTTTGCCGGCATCTTCCCTGATTCTCTTAAGAGTCTTGGAAACAACAGTCTTCATCCACACATCCCCCTTCAAAATCCCCGTAAATGCAAATTGCGCTTGCAAATTTAATATTCTTGCCCTGTAAAATGAATTTAAACTAATACCCCAAAAAAAGCAAAATCTTGCGGTTAAGCGCAATTAACTCCGGTTAATTGCAACTAAGAAGTGGTAAAAACCCCAAGTATACATAAATTTTGCTTCTGTAAAAACTTTATAAGGGAAAGGCGTTTTATATTGCAATGCTAATTTACCCCCTCACCAACGGAAAAATCGCACAAGAAATCGCAAAGCATTCGCATGAAAAACTTGGCACCCTCAAATCCGAGCTCTTTCCAGACGGCGAGTTTTACATGAGGTATGAGGAGAATGTAAAGGGAAAGGAAGTGGCGCTTGTGCAGGGCATGCACCC
>JANLHD010000133.1 GCA_024653865.1 archaeon
TAAACAAACCAGATGTCAAGTGAGGAAGATGAATAATCCTTGAACACCGAGCGAATATCGTCGTGGACGGTGTCGGGGTGCTTTTTTACAACATCTACAAGAGTTTCCATTGCCTGCTTCATTTTTTTATATGGCGTGCTGTATACAAGGCCAAGTTTCACCGACACCCTCCTTGTTGGCTCGGATGTGATGTTCTTGATTGTGCCCTGCGCGACCTGGGCATTGGGCATGGTGTTGAGGCGGCCATCCAGGTCGCGGATTCTCGTGTACCTAATGCCGACCGATTCCACTTTTCCTTCGACTCCGGAGACACTAACCATGTCGCCTACCAAAAATGGCTTTGCGGAAAAGATGCTAATGCCGCCGAACATGTCCTCGACGGTTTTTTGTGCGGCGAATGCGATTGCGAGGCCGCCGATTCCAAGGCCTGCAATGAGGGGAAGCACATCAACTCCGAAGTTGGAGAGTATAACTATCAATGCGACGAAGACGACGCTAACCTTCGCCACCTTGCGAATTATGGGAATTAGTTGGTCGTCGAGCTTTGAATCTGTCTTGCTTGAAAGCGGGACAACTATGTGCTCTATGAAGCCGTCAATAAGCTTGAGCGCGAGCCACATGAAGTTGAGAATGACAAGGGCAACTATTGCGCCCGGAAAGCCGGTTACAATGAATTCAACGTCGGGAGTTAGGAGCTGATAGCCAATAATTAAACCAACAATAAAACCGCCGAATAAAATCGGGGTTTCCACGGCCTCTATTACAAGGTCATCGAATTCGTTCTCGGTTTTTGAGGTTAGGATTGTGCCGTACTTTTTTATGAAAAAGTAAAGTATCTTGGCAACTAGCATTGCCGAAAGGATTGCCACTGAAAACCAGAAATATTGGACAAGTGTCGAACCAAAATATGTGTAGCCGGCGAACTGATCAAGGACCATGCTAACATCTTTTAGCATACTTTATTAAAAGTTTTGCAAAATTGGCGCAATCTTATGTTAGCTTTAAATTCCTTTCTATGGATGAATAAGTAGTTTTAATCAGCGATTTTTCCTGGTGGCCGGCAAGTTGACTTTTTGAGTTAGAAAACAGCGTGCACATCCCCGTCGCGCTGCTTTGCCAACATTAAATCAGGAAAAAAACGCTGCTTTTTAGGGAGCAGGATTGGATTGGGTTTGAACAGGGTTGCAGAGCATTTTCTTGTGCCGAAACACGAAATAGTTCCGGAAGACAAAGTTGAGGAGCTGCTCAAAAAATTCGGCTCTGACTCTGATAAGTTTCCCCAAATTTTAGCGGAGGATCCCGCGGTCGAGGAAATCGGGGGCAAAAAAGGTGACATCATAAAGATTACAAGAACTAGCCACACCGCGGGAAAAAGCGTATACTACAGGGTGGTGGCATGAAAGCGAACGAAGTGAGCAAGTGCTACCGAAGGTGCACACCTCTGAACGCGGAGGTGTCCGCGTAATGGTCGACGGCTGGCCGATTATTGATTCTTATTTTAAGGGCAGGAACATTGCCCAAATGGAGATTGACTCCTTCAACCAGTTCGTGGAAAAAAAGTTGCCCGAAATAGTGGTTGAGAACAAGGAAGTAATTCCGAAAATCGAGGAAGTCAAGGTTGAATTCGAAAAAATCGAGGTCGTGAAGCCGCGCATGGTCGAGGCCGACGGCAGCCCGAGAAACGAGTTCTACCCAATGGAGGCAAGGCTTCGCAACAGGACCTACTCGAGCCCTCTCTACCTCACAATGAAGCTTCTTAGAAGGGACGTCGAGCAAGACCGCAAGCAAACCTACATCGGCGAACTCCCGGTCATGGTGAAAAGCAAATTGTGCTGGCTGAACGGCAAAACCGAGGAAGAGCTCATTGAAATGGGCGAGGATCCGATGGACTTCGGAGGGTACTTCATTGTGAACGGTTCCGAAAAGGCGCTAATGACCCAAGAGGTTCTTGCAAGCGACCGCGTTATTGTTTCGGAGCAAACCGACAAGATTGTCGCGGAAGTCATCTCGACAAGGGGGGCTTTCAAGGGAAGGGTCAGGATTCTAAGGAGCCCGGACGGATTGCTTAATGTCACGTTCCCGGCTTCGCCGAGGAAGCTAAAACTTTTCGTTCTTCTAAAGGCGCTTGGGCTCAAGACTACGCAGGCGATACAGGACGCGTTCATTGACCAGCAGGAAATCCAGAACGATGTGCTAATCAACGTCGAGAACCTGCTCGTGAAAACGGAGAAAGAGGCACTTGATAAAATCGGCAAATTCGTTGCCCCGGGACAGGTTGAGGAGTACAGGCTGCGCAGGGCGCAGGAAGTAATTGACGCTTTCTTGTTGCCGCACATTGGGCAAGAGCAAAAGGACAGGCTTGCAAAAGCGTACTACCTTGTCATGATGGCAACCAAGGCGGTTGAAAAGGCGTACAAGCTGCGCGAAGAGGACGACAAGGACCATTATGCGAACAAAAGGCTCGAGCTTTCGGGAAAATTGATGGAGCACCTCTTCAGGTACTCGTTCAAGTATTTCATAAAGGATTTGAAATTCCAAATTGACAGGACTGTCACAAGGAGAAGGAAGCTTAACATTTCAACAATCGTAAGGCCGGGCGCTGTTTCGGAAAGAATTCGGTTTGCGATGAGCACCGGAAACTGGATCGGCAGGGCTACTGGAGTGTCAAAATTCATGGACCTCGTTAATTTTTTGGCGCAGCTCACTTATTTGAGATAGGTGAAGAGCCCTCTTGACAAGAACCGCGAACTCTACGA
>JANLHD010000140.1 GCA_024653865.1 archaeon
TTATCAATAGTTTCGTGATTTTGTTGCCAAAGAATTTTGGTATCATTCCTGGGGTAAAATTTATTTCAACCAATTTTTGGGACTCCTTTGTCAGGAGAAAATCCACGCTGCATATATCAGCCCCCAAAAGCTTTGCCGCGGAAAGCGCCATTTGCCTCGTGTCCTCGGAGAGTTCCACGAATTCCGCGCTTCCGCCAATGCTCACATTTGCGCGCCACTCGCCCTCCCCGCCTTTGCGGCGTATGCCAACCACATTATCGCCTATGACGAGTGCGCGGTAATCGGTTGCCTCGGAGGGAACGAATTCCTGGGTGGAAATGAATTCATCAAATACGCGCAGTGTTTCAAGGATGGGCTTGAATTCGGCTTCGGAGTTCACGAGCATTACGCCCCTGCCGCCAAAGCCGCTGAGCAATTTCACAACCGCGGGAAAGCCGGTTCGCTTCACGATTTTTGCGGCGACTTCAGGGGCGACCGTGATTGCAGAATCCGGCACCGGGACTCCGATTGAACTCACGACTTTTATGGTGTAAAATTTGTGGTTGCACACCTGGAATGCCTCGGCGGAACTTTGCACATAGGCGCCGGAATTTTCCAAAATGTCGAGGACCATTTCCGCGAGTACGAAATCCTCGCCAAATGCCCTAACCCAAACAACGTCGAACTCGCCGAGGTCGCTGTTCTTGTAATAAATTTTTGTGCCTCCCTCCCTGCATTCAATCCTTATTTTGTTCAGGGGCACGAACAGGGTGGAATCGAACTTTTTCTGTGCCTCGCCTATGATTAGCGGCTTGACGTCGTTTCCGGAGGCTCCGCTTATTATGCAGATGTTCATTTTCCCTTCACCACCGATTCGTAATGTGAGGCGACCTTTTCGTACATGTTCTTGCTAAGGGTCTCGTTGAACATGTTAAAGTCAATGCGCGTGCGCACGTTGGTAACCTTGCCTTCTATTATTTTCACGACCCCGATGTCCACTCCGCACACCTTTGCGGCCTTGATCGCCATTTCCCTGTGCTCATCCGAGAGCTTTACGGACACGGGTTTTTTTGAGTGGGAGAGGTCCTTTTCCACCCACTTTCTCTTTATGCTGAAAACTTCCTCCCCGATTACCAGGCTCTGGTCAACATCCCCTTCGATGTACTCTTGGATTGTGATTGCGTCTATTTTGACGGAAATGCTCTTTACAAACGAGCGCAAGGAGCGTTCCGATTCCAATAGCACGGAATTGGTTTTTTTTAGCCCGACAAAGGTCTTGACAATCATCGGGTAGGAAAACGCCTTGAGAGAGGATTCGATTGTTTCCTTGTCCGCAAGAATGTCGGTTTTTGGTATCTTCACGCCCTTGGAGTTTAAGGTCGAGTACATGTAGGGCTTGTTTGAAAGTATGTAATACGAGGTTGGCTTTAGCTGGCAGTAGGTGCCCATGTCCACGAGTTCGCTCAAAAATGGCTCGGCAAAGAGGGTGAACTCCGCGGGAAGGGAGAGAAAAACGGAATTGTATTCTTCGAAAGGCTTTTGGTCATGGAATATGCTTGAAACGTTTTTTTCAACTATGACGCCAACGCTTCCGACGTCGACAAAATCCGCCGAGAGCTTGCGCGCCTTGAATGCATCGAGCAGTTTTTTTATGTCCTCGGACCTGGTTTCTGCGATAATTGCGACGTCCATTGGGAAATCACTTCCCTTTCCCGCTCTTTTCCTTGGCGTCCTTCTCCTTTTCCGAAAAGCGTGAGGGCATTTTTGCGTCCGGCTTTTGGCCATTAACCTTTTGGTCTATGGATGCGCTCTTGTCGAGTTTCTGCTTTTGCCTTGAGGTGGTGAGGTCGGGCCTCCAAACGTGCTTTGCTTTGTCCTCCTTGATTTTTGGCAGAAGGTGTTCGGAAATTATTTCATTTAGCATGTTGCGCTGACGGAACTGCCTCTTCAAGTAACGCTCGAAGGACTTTGAGAGGTTTTTGTATGAGGAAACGTCGCCGTATATGAGGCCTTCGTTGAGGCGCCAGAATGCACTTGTCCCTTTTTGTGCGAACACGATGTAGCCGCGGGAAATATCGTACTCGTCCATTGCGTCCTCGAGCAGCCGATGGTTCACGAGGTAAACGCCCGCTGTCTGTTCGCTCGGGTCCATCACAATGAGTTCCTCGCCCTCGACTCCGACGCAAAGGACGTAGTGCCCGGACTTGCTTTGCTTTGTCGGGAAGAGCACCGGTTTTTTGTACCAGAGTATTATGAGTGCCCCTTCAGCAATCCATGCCTTTGCCTCTTCTGCGAGGTCGAATATTTCGTCAAAGCGAATCAATTGGCCCCTTACCCCCGCATTCGTGAACTTTTTTACTGCCAAAATCAGGTTGTCAGGGTCCGTGCCTCCGGGAACCCTTGTTTTTGCCTCGGTTGCGAGGTCCTCTTGCCTTATGTTGTAGCCGAAGAATTCAAGCATCATTTTGGCGCTCGCGGGGCCGCAAAAGCTCGGGAGCTGGGGCTCGAAATTTTTCATCAGGTATTCTATTTGGGTGATGTTGCTGCGGATGCGCTTCACCTGAATCTCTTTTGTCATGAGGTTTTTGTTTGGTATCACATGATTGTACCCTGAATTCATTTCGATTGTTGCGCCGTGGCTTGTGATGCTTATCACTTCACCTTCCACGTCCCCGATTTTAATCCTCTGGCCGGGCTTTAGAACATTTTTTTCAACATACTTTGCGAGGAGCGCATTGCTCACGTAATCCTTGAACGAGTATGCGACCAGCGCGGCGAGGAAGAACATTATGGTGAAAACCGTTCCGGCAATTATGGTGTCAAAGAAGGGCACGGGCTTTGCGTAATAATTGAGTGTGATGCTCACTAGCACGAGGTAGAGAAAAACCTTGATTATGATGAAAACCGTGTTCACCATGTTTTGGGTGACGCCGAATTCGCTGAAGTATTCTTCCTGCCCAAGGCGGACAAAAAAGCCCCTCAAAATGTCAACCATGAGGTTGATTATGATATAGCCAAGGAGCAAGAGCAAAAGTATTATGAGGACATTCGGCAGCATTCCCCACACCCTTATGAGCACGTCCTGTGCAAACGCGACCTCGAGCACGCCAAGGGCTATGATTGTGAAGATGACGAATATCAGAAGTTCCAAAAGCCTTGCGAGCGAACGCAGGGATGATGGGGAAATGAGCTTTAGCTTGTTGTTTATTCCCTCAAGCAGGGTTGCCGCCGCCTTTGCCGCCGCAATCCCCATAACAAGGACCACAAGCGCAACAATTAGGTTGTCCGCCATGGCCTGCTCTATTATGCCGATGTATCCTTCCACCAAAATGAATCCCCCCAACCCCGGGTTATTAATATGGCTTTTAACGGTTTAAATAGGTTAGCAATCGTTATTGTGGAACAAAAAATTCGTATTTTTTTTCTAACTTTTTGTTGGGTTTTTTTAGGGATATTTTTTTTGTAATTTTAGAGGGGAAATAAATGGTGAAGGACGAGTAAACCACGCAACCGTTAGAATTATAAATCATTTAAAGCGTAAGCTATTATGGCAGCAAAACAACCAAAGCTCGAAATCGGGCTTACTTTTGATGACGTTCTGCTTTTGCCCGGCTCTTCTTCTGTTTCTCCCGGCAAGGCTAATTTGGGCACAAGGCTCACAAAAAAAATCGGTTTGAACATACCGATAATGAGCGCGGCGATGGACACGGTCACCGAGTACGGCACCGCGATTGCAATGGCGCAGCAAGGCGGCATCGGAATCATCCACAAGAACCTGACGATTGATGAGCAGGCGGCGCAGGTGGAAAGAGTGAAGCGCGCCGAGTTCCTCGTGGTCACCAACCCCGTCACCATTTCACAAAAAACAACCATAGGAGAAATCCACGCACTCAAGGCGCAATTCAACGTGCGCAGCTTCCCCGTAATAGAGAACGGAAAATTGGTTGGAATTGTGACGAACCGCGATTTGGTTTTCGAGGACGATGAATCGAAAACCGCCGAGGAAATAATGACAAAGGATTTGGTCACCGCGCCCCCTGGCACAAGCCCCGAGCAGGCGAAGAGCATTCTTCACTCTAACAGGGTTGAAAAGCTCCCGCTCGTGGACTCCAAGGGCGAACTAAAAGGCCTCATTACGATTACCGACATCGAGAACACGCAAAAATACCCGCACTCGAACAAGGACAAGAAAGGAAGGCTGGTTGTGGGCGCGAGCATCGGCGCGAAAGACGAAAAAAGAATTGAGGCGCTTATGGAAAAAGAGGTTGATGTGCTCGTGCTTGACACTTCGCACGGCCACCGCGATGTCGTGGTTGATGCGGTGAAGAGGTACAAGAAAAATTATGACATTCAATTGATTGCCGGCAACGTCGCAACGTATGAGGGAACAAAAGCGCTGGTGAAGGCGGGCGCCGACTCGGTGAAGGTCGGGGTTGGGCCTGGGGCAATTTGCACCACTCGCGTGATTGCGGGCGTTTGGGTTCCGCAGATTACCGCGGTGATGGAGGCTGCAAGGGCTGTGAAGGGCACATCTGTTACAATCATTAGCGATGGCGGAATAAAATACTCGGGCGACATAGTGAAGGCGATTGCGGCGGGCGCGGATTGTGTCATGGTTGGCTCTATGCTCGCGGGTTGCGAGGAGACGCCTGGAAAAATTGTTTACATGAACAACCGCAAGTTCAAGCAATACCGCGGCATGGGAAGCCTGGGCGCAATGGAGAGGGGTTCGAAGGAGAGGTACTTCCAGGCGGAGGTCAAGCAAACAAGCAAGCTCGTGCCCGAGGGAATCGAGGGGGTTGTCCCTTACAAGGGCGCGGTTGCGGAGGTCATTTACCAGTTGACGGGCGGGCTTAGAAGCGGCATGGGCCTCACCGGGGCGGCAACGATTGCAGAGCTGAAGAAAAAGAAGATGGTGAAAATAACCGAGGCTGGGCTCAAGGAATCCCACCCGCACGACATCACAATCACCGAAGAGGCGCCGAATTACTCTCCATATTAAGGGCGCTTTTTTTAGGGCGAGTCGGAAAAATTACGCCAAAAAAAATATTTGCAAAAATTATTTGTTGTATTTTCTTGCAAGTTCATTCTGGCTTTCGGAAAGTTCATCCTGCAGCTTCAATATTTCGTCCTTGAGCTTTTCAATGTCCTTGGTGAGGGGTTGGGCAGAAATTACTTCCTTCATTTCAAGCACGTCCTTTTGCAGGATTTTTATTTCCCGCTCGGCCCTGCGGTTTATGTAATAATCCAGCTCCGCCCTCTTCCGGTCCATTTCGGAGGCGCGGTTTTGGCTCATAAGAATTACGGGCGCCTGCAATGCGGCAATTGTGCTAAGCACCAGGTTGAGCAGGATGAAAGGGTAGGGGTCCCATGGGCGGGCAATGAAAATAAAGGCATTCAAACTCACCCACAATAGCATGAAAACCAGGAAAAAAATTATGAAATTCCAGCTGCCTGCCTTTAGGGCGACTTCGTCAGCGAGCTTTTCCCCGAAAGTTCTTTTCGAGAAATGCCTCAAATCCTGGGCTTTGATGTTTTTGCCATCTTGTGATTGCATGCCAAAAATAACCGCAATCTGGTATAAAAATTTAGGTTTTGCAATTTTGCGAAAATGGGGTTGCCAAAAGTCACCTGTTGGAAAAAAAACACTAAAAACCGCACATCCGCAGAGAAATAATTTTCTAAAGTTTTATTTAATCAATAAAAAAAACAACAAAAAAGAAGCGCAAAATAACGGTTTTACTAATGTATTTATAGTAGTAAAGCGCTTTTTCTAAACGTGGACCCAAGGATTGTTGCCGCATTTTTTGTTTTGGCACTCGCCGGCTCCGCGCTTGCGGCGGGAAGCATTTCACTTAGCCCGGCAAGCATTGCAGGTGTAGTTGGCGGCACGGCGCAAATAAGCGTTGCCGCGACTTCGGTCACAAACCTCTACGGGTACCAATTCGATGTGCAGTACGATTCATCTGTGCTTGAGTTGAACACGGTGCAGTACTCGAATGTTCTGGGGACCTCGAGTTCGCCGCAGCAAAAATTCTGCACACCGCAGGCCAATTGGGAAACCTCGACAGGGCATGTGGGAAACCTTGCGTGCACGAGAATAATTGCGGGCGAAATAAATCCCGCAAATGGGAACCTTGCGACAATAACTTTTAACGTCATCGGCGAGGGAAGCGGGACAATTACAGTTTCAGACGTCCTTGTTTCGAATTCACAGGCGCAGAGCGTGAGTGTTGCCATAACAAATCCGAGCTCGTCTTTTAGTTCGTGCCAGGCGCAGGATGTTGTGTGCACTTCTTCGGCACAATGCAATGATGGCAATCTTGCGACCACGGATTTGTGCCTAAATGCGGGAACCTGCAATGCCAGCTGTTCGAATGTTTCGAACATTGACGTTTGTGCACAGGGTGAAATTTTAGAGCAATGCACTTGCGGGGACGGGGCGTATTCACAGGGGTATT
>JANLHD010000146.1 GCA_024653865.1 archaeon
GAACCTTACAATTCTGAACTCATACATCCAAAATCACCTGAAAACTAATTGGTTCTGGGTGTTTATAAAGCGCGGGAAGCACGTGGTTGCCGGTGCGAAATGCAATGAACCAAAAGTTTATACGGGGCGAAACATCAATCCTTGTATGGCAATTCCTGGAATGAGAAGGATAAATGCGGCAATGAAAAACACCAGGTCCATAAACCCGCTTGCAAGGCTCAGGATGGGGCGTGCTAATGCCTGGCGCGAAACCATGAGTTCGCTCAAAAAAAGAGAGCAACACCTCGCATTTTTGAACGAGAGGCGCGAGCAACTAAAAAATGGTTCGCCAAAAAAAACTCCGCGGGAGCGCCAATGGGTTTTGGATGAATTGAGGAGCATTGACACGCAAGCGCAGCAAACGCTCCAGTCAATTGGGCATTTGAAAGAAGAACTCGGCCTTATTTGGCGCGAACCGAATCCGAAAAAGTGGAATGGGCGGAAAAAATAGGTGCGGGCTATGCTATTTGCCAAGCCCGCGGCTCTCGAATTGCGCTATAAGAATTTCCATATGTTTTTGCAGGTTTTCTTCGACTTCAGGCTTAAAGCCGCCGCGCTGCAATGCCAACACTGTTTCCGAGATTGTGGTTTCGAGGGTGCGGTCGCCGACTTTTTTTGGGTCGGCTTTTATTGCATTCACCACCCTTCGGCAGTCTTCGGCTACAAGCGTGTTCAAAATTGCCTCGAGGTGCGAGCGAACAGCGGGGGACAAATTTCGCTCCGCCGTGGCTTTTATTATGCCCACCCTGGCAAAGTTTAGCACTTCGATTGGAAGCGCCTTTGGGGACTTTGTCCTAAGCTCTGTTAGGGGGATTACCTGCACGCCGTTTTCGCGCAGCGTGATTCTCTCGCGCAGGTTTGCAAAACTTTTTTCCAAAAGTTCCGCGCCGCTTTGGCTTACTGTTGAATTCTTGTCGCGCTCCGCCTCGATTGCGTGGTGACTGGTTTCATGGACAAAAAAATCCCTTTTTCGCCCGCGGAAATCAGGTGTGAATCTTTTTTTTGGCAAAAAATCATCTCATTCTTTCGCCCATTTTTTGATTTGGTGGAAAGCGGAGATGTCGGCAGCGACCTTTTCGCGCTTTTTTTTCAAATCCCCGATTTTGGAGGTCGACATTTCGCTGCGGAAATTCTGCAGCTCGTCCGCGTACTTTGCGACCTTGCGGTCCTTTTTGTAAACAATCGAGGTCTGCACGGTTTCGACCAAATTCTTCCGATACTCGAGGTCGTTTACAAACATTTTCACCATCGGCTTCCACTTGGGGTCCGCAACCAAATGCACCGGCAGGTTCACCGAATCCGTGTCCTTTTTGTAATCCGAATCAGTGAGTGTTTTTGCGACGTGCTTCCAGTAAAGTGGCTCCGAGAGTTTCGCGACCTGGTGCCTTTGGTGGTAGGTGTTGGCCTGGTTTAGCTTTCCTTCCCAATCCCTGATTTTTGTGTCGTAGTGCTTTTTTAATTCCTCAAGCTCCTTTAATTGCGAATCAATGCGAATCGGCGAGGGGTAAATTAGTTTTGGCCACTTGCCCTTTCCCTTCACCGCGGAAATGACCC
>JANLHD010000153.1 GCA_024653865.1 archaeon
CTTCACATCCGGAGTCCTCAAGGTCGATTGCTCCGTCCGAATCGTCATCGGTTCCGTTTTGGCATTGTGCGAGCACGGATTCTGTTGCGCCAACGGAGCAGGAATAATCGCTCGAATCAAAAGCCCCGTCCTTGTCGTTGTCAAGGCCGTCCGCGCACTCGGGCAAGGGGGATGCGAACCACTCGAAGTTAATCGAATTTATTGCCGCACTTTGGCCAGCCATTCTCACCCTGTATTTGAAATTGTTTGCGGGAAACGAGAGGCAATCGACATCAACCAGGCTTCCACCGTTCGAAACCGCGCACCAGGTCGCCCCGTTGTTTGTGCTTATGTCAACCGCGACTTCGCCGGTTGAAACCCAGGAGGAATTGATTGCGTAAAAATCGCCGCTTGTGGGAATTGTGGGGGACTTGAATGAGCTGTCAAATACTCCTAGGCCAAAATTATAGAGATCGCTCACTTCGGTTGCCAAGAGTTCGCGTTTCCACACCGCGACCTCGTCTATCATTCCGTTAAATCCGGTATTGGGTGCCCAGGGAGTTGGGCCTGCGATGTCAAAAAATGCGCCCGAGTTGATTGCACCCGAGTTTGTCGCGGACGCAGTGGCTTTTTTTTGGCCGTTTAGGTACATGGTCGCATTCCCGGACTTGTTGACCGTGAGCACGACGTGCTGCCATTGGTTTAGGGTTATGGAATTGTTCAAAGTGTTGGGGGCAACGATTCCCGAATCGCCTGTTATGAAACAAGTGTACCTGTTCACTCCGTCGGTTTGTGCATAGCAAAAGAGGCCCTTGTTGCTGAATGTTCGAAGGGCCGAACCGCCGACCGCGGCGGGCTTGACCCATGCCATCATTGAAAAGTTTGTGTTCCCGAATTGGAACGGGTCCTTGTTGTCTATTCTCAAGCGCTCTGTTGCGCTTCCGGAAAAACTAAAAGCGCCTGTTCCGTTTACTCCGCCGGTGGGCAAATACGTGGCGCCTCCGAGGACCGTGCCATTGTTGCCCTGGCCGGAGACATCCTCGATATTGCCGCCAAAAGAGTTGAAGGTCCAAAGTCCCACAATCGATGCCTTGTTTATGGATTCGGCGTAAGAAACCGCGGTTGACCCGTATGAACCCGCCAGGTCGCGGACTCTTGTAATTGAAGAAAGTTCCACCCAGGGGTTGCTTTGCGGCGCAAAACTATAATTATCGGAAAAATTGCCGCTCGATGGCGTTCCCGCGCCGCATGCTCCGAACCTTGCGGCAACAAACTCCACGTCCGCGATTCCGAGGGTTCCGGAGCCGTCAACATCACCGGATAAATCCCCCTCAAGGATTGCCTTTGCAACAAAAACCATGTCGAAGAGGTCGACTTTTGAGTCCGCATTCTTGTCAAGCGGGCAATCCGCAAAGGCAATTGGCACAACCAAAAGTGCCACGGTAAAAAAAATAAGCGGTTTCATTGTTCACCAAACTAAAAACTATTTTAGTATATATTAATATAATTGATTAAAAAAGGCGGAATTGGCATTTAAACGGCAGTTAGGCATATTTTTCCGGGTCGCTCACAAAATGCCTGCTGCGTTCCAAAGAATCAATAGAGCGCATCTGCGCTTCGCTCAACTCGAAATCAAAAATGCTAGCATTCTCCTCTAGCCGTTCTTTGCGGACGGTTTTTGGTATTGGAATGACGCCATGTTGGAGATGCCAGCGCAAAACTATTTGCGCAGGGGTTTTGGAATGGTTTTCGCCTATTTCCCTTATTTTGCGGTCGCGCAAAATAGCGCCCCTGCCAAGAGGCGAGTATGCCTCCAATTGTATTTCGTTTTTTGTGCAAAATTCCAGCAGTTCTTTTTGGTAGAGGTATGGGTGAAACTCCACTTGGTTTACGCAAGGAACGATTTTTGCGTGCTTCAACAATTCAGTAAGGTGCCTTTTGGTAAAATTCGAAACCCCAATGCCACGGACTTTTTTCGAATCCAATCGTTCGAACTCTTTCCAGGTTGAAATCCGCTTTTTTGAAACCGGCCAATGTATCAGGTAAAGGTCAACGTAATCGAGCCCAAGACGCGAAAGGCTCGCGCCGAGCGCTGCTTTTACATTGTCGTGCTCGGAGTTCCACAGTTTGGTGGTTAGGAATATTTCTTTTCTTTTGGTTTTGGATTCTTTTATTCCCGCGCCAACTTCGTGTTCGTTTCCGTAAAAAGAGGCGGTGTCAATGAGCCTATAGCCTTTTTCGATCGCGTATTTTACCGCCAATTTCGCTTCTTCGCCGCGTGCTTCCCAGGTTCCAAGGCCTAGCAGCGGCATCTTCGCGCCATTATTGAGCGTTCTTGTGGCTCTTGTGGATCCGTTGGATATGTCCAAACTTTTCACCTATGCGTTTCTTTTGCTTTCAAATCCGCACCTTGCACACCGAATTATGAGCGCTCCGTTTGCGGTGCGTGATTTGATTCGCGAAGAATTGCACGAGGGGCACTTTTTTGGAACCGGCATTTTTTCACCAAACTTCGCAAAATCTGCGAAGCAAAAATTATTTCTCGAATATTTTTGAGAAAGGGTTCGAATAATTGAGCGAATACTTGCCTTTGGCCTCTTTTACTTCCGCCATTCCCAAAAGGTATGCAAGAATTTCAAAAATTTCGGCTTCGGGGGCAATAACCAAGGAAGCTATTTGCTTTGGGGTGAGCGCCTTTTTTTGTGAGAGCAAAAACTTTGTTTTGAAGATTAAGTTGCTCCAGTACGCGGTTTCCTTGCCCTTCCTCTTTTGGAAGATGCGCGCGTCGAAGAGGAGCTTGGTCATGAAGTCCGTATTCGGGTTCATGACTGCTGCCTTGAGTTCATTGTTGTGCTTTACTGCTTTTTGCCAAAGTGAATTCTCGATTATTGGTTCGGGCACATCAACACCTTTTAATTGCATCAAATAGAACAATGAATTTGATTTAAAGCTACCCTAATGCCACAAAAAAAATTTGGGTTGAAAGTAAGTGGAAGGGGAGCGGGAACTACAGGGATCAACCGAAATGGGTGTTACTCTAAGCGAGTAGGCGTGTCCCGCCCCTTCTTTTGGTGTTAGTTTTTTTTCAGACTTGTTCACCTGGAAGTTAGAACGCCTCGGGAGAATAATATTTTTTGGAGTTTGGAAAATGAACGCAAAAGGAATTTGTTTGAGCGAGGATAATAGTTAGGCTGAAAAATTCTGGAAGAGTTTTTGGACAACGGAGCATTGGATTTTTGCAAAAAGTGCAACCGCCGGGATTCGAACCCGGGCTACGAGCTTGGGAAGCTCGGATGCTACCACTACACTACGATTGCGCAAACCTAATTTTGTTGAGTAAGAGTTTTAATTTCGTATTTTAGCATGCCTTTAGAAGGCTATGCCCAAAAGGTCCAATAGAATGAGAAGGATTACTCCCGGAATGCCGGCTAAGGCGGTTATTATGACGCTCCAGAGGTTGATTTCGACATTTACAAAAGGCAAATAATTAAGCAGGACAAGCGCCACAAGGCCCAAAATGCTGTTGATCACGAGTACAACTACTTGCTTGCCGAGCTTTAGTGCGATGAAAATCACGATTATTGCAAGAACAACGCTAAGTGCAATGCCAAGCACGCCTTCGACAACTGCCATGTAAAAGTTAACCCCAAAGCAGTATTTAACGATTGCCAAAAAAAATAGAAAATTGGGCCTATTTTAGGCCCCAATTCCTCTGCCTAGCCTTAGGCTCTTCCTAAGGCAAGGAGGGTGGAGGATTGCCCATTGTTAGCCTTGCGGTAGGCATAACCTAGCCTTGAAGCCTTGAGCCTCGGAACCGAAACGGTAACCGAATCTTGCACAAATTTTCTCCAATTCATATTAGCAACCCCCCACCTCAGAGGTGAAACCCTACCCCAGAATCTTTTTTGCGTTTCTATATTGCGACGTTGATATTTAAAAGGATATTAGTATACAAAGTATATCAAGTATTTTTTGTATAGTGGTTTGGGTGGTTTTGGATTTTGAAAAGGTGGAGGAATTCCTTGCCAAAAAGTACAATCTCTCGATAATCAGGTGCCTTTTGGACGGCCGCGGCAGGGGCTTTAATTCAATACTAAAAGATGCCGGACCAATGACTCCTAGGATACTTTCCGCCCGGCTTTCGGAGCTCGAAAAAGAAAAGTTCGTCCAGAAGAATCTTGTTTTGGGAAATAAGCCAAAAATCGAGTACAGGATAACTCCGAAAGGTGAAAAACTCAAGAAGGCGATTTCGGAACTTGAAAAGTGGGGGAAGGAAGCCCTTGGTTAACTTGAGTTAACGGGTACAATAAATTATAAATTCTTCAAGGTTTCCCTCTATTAGGTGATTCGATTGGCAAAGTACAAGATTATTTACGACAGGAACAATTGCGTTGCGGCAGGGCCGTGCGCTGCGGTGGACCCGGAGCATTTTTCAATAAATCCGGATGATGGCAAAGCCGACCTGGTGGGCGGCAAGGAAACCAGCCCGGGAATTTTTGAGCTCGACATAGAAAGTGATGAGGCGGCGCAGCAGGCGGTTGAAGTTTGCCCGGCAGCAGTCATTCAGATAAAAAAAATCGAATAAAACCCTTGCCAAGAAAATTAGTTTTTTTCTAAAACTCTTTTTGTGCCAGGGCAGGGTGGTTTTTTATCTGCTTCATGCATATTTATTGCATGGCGGAGAAAAAAATCCAGATTGTGCATCTTCCGTCAATAAACGAAATCGACAAGCAGGTTATGGCGGGCAATATCGAGCACGCATATGAGAGGCTCGGCATTTACATTCCGGGCGAGCTTGTAATGGAAGTCCATTTCAAGCAAAGCTCTTCCACCGGAAAGAGGCAATTGTATGAAGTCCATGCTCACATCAGGGGCATTGGCAAAAAGTTCAATGCCAAGTTTTCGGACTGGGATGCATCCAAGGCATTGAACAAAACCCTTGCCGCACTCGAAAAGGAAGCATCAAAAAATAAAAGTAAGAAAAACTAATTCTTTATAGGAAGTTGGTTTGTTTTTTTCAGCCACAGAGTGTATTAAGTTCATTGTAATTATTTATTCAAATTTTTTTTATAGGAGTGATTTTCAATGAGCCTGGTAACCCTTACATTTGGAGCAAAGTCAAAAGAATCGTTTAACGCAACTCCGCACGCGGCAATCTCAACCCCCGAGGATAGGATGAGGGAGAGGATGGCAAAAAACGGGGCAACCGGAGGCGTTGCGCTTGTGCGCAAGGCATGCAGGTTTTTTAGCCTGGAAGAGGTTTATTTGGTTGCCGAAGTCAAGGATGGTTTCCTTGCCGAAGGAATGACGGCCACGCTAAACGGCAGAAATGTCGAGGTCCTCGGAGTCGAGTCCAAGTACGGGAACGCCGCGCAAAAAGGCATGACCGTCGGAATAACCGTAAGGGGAGTCGCACAGAGCGATTTTAGCGACGGAACAGAGTTAATGTTCGAGAGCCAATAAAACTCAGCTAAGCCCCTTGCTTATTTCAAGCCGGATTTAATTCTTTTACTTCGGTTAGCTCTGCATCAGCAGGCAGACACGGCAAGAAAGGTTTTTTATAGTTCGTCGGCGTTTTAATGATTTGATATGGCTTTTGCTGAATTGTTCTTGCTGCTGGCGAATTGGTTCATGCTGGTAATTACAATGCTTCTTACCGTGAAGGCGATTTCGCTTGTAAAGCCTTACGTTGAGCAGGCGGTTGTCGCCAAAACAATGTGGTACCTCTACATGGCTTTTGGTTACTCGCTAATAGCGGTCACGATTTTCACTTCTTGGGTCATTTGGTTCATTGGCGGGGTATGGGGCCTTGGGGTTTTGTTCATGACCTGGTTTATACTGGTAATCATTTACATTTCTCACACCAAAATCAGCGAGGCCGCGGTCAAAAAGACCTTCGGCATAAAAGAGCCAAAAAAAGAATGATTTTTAGAAACTCTTCATTCCGAAACGATTTTTGCAAGGCCTGCTA
>JANLHD010000159.1 GCA_024653865.1 archaeon
AGCAATTTCTTATCCACGAAAAAAATAACGGATACCACGAATATAAATTTATGCGAATTATTTTTAGCCAATACTTTGGCGCCTTTGCCGGCGAGAAGCTCTACTGATTAGAGAAACATTTTTGTTTTGTGGTTGGTACTTGCTGCGCTATAAAACTGGTTTTCGTGACCGGCATTGCGTATTCTATAAACTGGTTCGCGACCGCGGCACTACATACTCTATAAACTATTCCGTGCCGCGTCAAACAATTCAATTAGGTGCTTGCCCTTCTCCGTGGCAAGGCAAACCTCTTTTTGATAATTTGTCGCCCTGCGGCAAAGCCCCGCGGATTCGAGCGCCAAAAGCATGAGAAGCATGTCCTTCTCCTTAATCGTGCTTGCCGCCACAACCAATTCGGTGGTGGTCTTTGGGACACAAACAATGCGAAGAATTCGCATGAACAAATCGCTTTTTGCGATTGCGTAGCATTCGGGGTATTTTTGCACGAATGCCACGAATTCCTCTTCCGCAGACTTTTGCATGGCAAATAAAAACAATTGCCCTAAATAAAAGGTTTTTGCGCAACAAAAAATCCTACAAATGGACGCAAAAACACGGGAATATTCCAAAGCACTCCTTGAGGAAATAGAAAAGCGCGGAATACGCGACCGCGAAAAACTCAACAAATTAAAGCTCGAAATAGGCGCGGCAATGAAAATCGACAGGATGCCATCCAACCCGGACATACTAATGAACACAAAACCGTCCAAAAAAACACGCGAATTACTCGCCTTGCTCGCAATAAAGCCCCTGCGCACACTCTCAGGGGTTGCGCCAATCGCAATAATGACAAAACCAATAAATTGCCCCCACGGCACGTGCATTTACTGCCCCGGGGGGCCTAACAGCGCCTTTGGAAACGTGCCACAATCATATACAGGGAACGAACCCGCCACAATGAGGGCAATTAACAATTCATACGATCCCTACAGGCAAACGTACAACCGGCTTTCGCAATACTACTCTACCGCACACAACCCAGACAAGGCAGAACTAATAATTATGGGCGGAACATTCCCAAGCTTTCCCAAAGAATACCGGGAAGAATTCATAACCGGGGCATTTTGCGCGGCAAACGACTTTTCAAAAGAATTCTTCACAAACGGCGTGTTTGACTCAAAAAAATTTTCCCGCGCACAGAAAAATTTGCCCCAAGAGCCCTTGCCAAAAACCACGATTGAGCATGAACATGAAAAAAACGAGCGCGCAAAAATAAGGATAGTGACCCTTTGCATAGAAACAAAGCCCGATTGGTGCAAGGAAAAAGAAATAAACGAAATGCTAAGGCTCGGCGCGACAAGGGTGGAAATAGGCGCGCAGGCGCTTGACAACGCCATACTAAAATACACAAACCGCGGGCACACCGTAGAGGACACAATAGAAGCCACAAGGCTACTCAAGGACTCGGGGCTAAAGGTCACATACCACATGATGCCGGGGCAGCCGCTTAGCAACCCAAAAAAGGACGTGGAAATGTTCAAAGAACTGTTCGAAAACCCCGATTTTAGGCCCGACGGGCTCAAGATTTATCCTTGCATGGTGATGCCGGGAACCGCACTCGCAAAATTGTACGAAAATGGAAGGTTCACGCCCCTTACAACACAAGAGGCCGCGGACATTATTGCGCAAGGGTACAAATATTTCCCAGAATACACGCGCGTGCACAGGGTGCAGCGCGACATTCCAACTAAACTCTCTTTGGGCGGAATAGACAAGAACAACCTAAGGCAACTCGTGGAGCAAAAAATGCGAGAACAAGGGATTGTAAGCAGGGACATACGCCAACGCGAATCCGGCATAAGCTCGCTAAGGGGCATACACACGGATTACGAAAACGTCGAACTCGTGGAACGCCAATACAAGGCAAGCGAATGGGAAGAGGTTTTCATTTCCTTTGAGGACACAAAAAACAACACAATGATCGGGTTTTGCAGGCTAAGAAAGCCGG
>JANLHD010000165.1 GCA_024653865.1 archaeon
CTTATTCGCTGCAGGGCATAAACGTGGAAAGGGCATCCGAGATTTCGGACGCATTAAAGTCGGCAATCAAAAGCGATGAGACGATTGTGCTGAATGTGCACGTGAAAAAGGACGCGCTAGTGCTTCCAATTGTTCCGGCGGGCGCTGGCAACAGTGAAATGATTGGAAAAGGCGTTCCCAAGGGTTATTTTGAGAAGTGATTTTTGGATTTTTTGATTTTGGAGAATGATTGTTTTGCAGAAAAGGTTTTTCATTAAAATGATTGTGGACAATGACAAGGGGGTAATGGCGCGCATAGCAACTCTTCTTGCAAGAAAGGGCTATAACATAAAATCGGTTTGCGTAGGCTCGCATCTCGAGGATGGCGAGGCAAGCATCATACTCATAATAATGGGCGACCCATTGGAGATAGAGGTGGCAAAGAACATGCTCGGAAAGCTCGTGAACGTGATAAGCATAGAATTGCACGAAGAGGGCGCGGTGGTCGAGCGCGAGGACATACTCCTCAAGGTCAAAAAAATTCCTGGGCTCGCAAAAAAAATTGAAAATTTCGGGGCAAAAATCGCGTTGGAGCGCGATGGCTTTGCCATAATTGAGTTGCTTGATTCGCCGAAAAGGGTCGAGGAATTAATAGAATTTGCGAAAAAGGAGCTTGAAGTCGCGGATATTTCACGCTCGGGCGCGAACGCAATGGCAATATAATTATTATGCATTCAAAAATCATTTTGTTGTGAAAAGGGAGGTTGGTTTTGAATGAAACTTTTTTATGAAAACGACGCGGATTTTGCGGACCTTGAGGGGATGACAATTGCGGTCATTGGCTATGGTTCACAGGGCAAGGCACAGGCGCAGTGCATGAAGGATTCTGGCCTTAATGTTATTGTGGGCCTTCGGAAGGGAAGCACATCCTGGAAGGAAGCCGAAGAGTATGGTTTTGAAGTTCTCGAGACTGCGGCGGCCGCAAAAAAGGCGGACATCATCCATGTTCTTATTCCGGATGAATTGCAGGCACAGGTTTACGAAAAGGACATTTTGCCAAACCTCACCAAGGGCAAAACATTGTCGTTTTCGCACGGGTTCAATATTTGCTACAAGTTCATTACGCCACCGAAAAATGTTGACGTGACAATGGTTGCGCCAAAGAGCCCGGGAACCGAGGAGCGAAAGCAGTATCTCGCGGGCTTTGGGGTGCCGGGGCTTATTGCAATCAAGCAAAACGCGTCCGGAAAGGCAAGGGAGAGGGCGCTTGCAATGGCAAAAGGAATCGGGCTCACAAGGGCGGGGGTTCTTGAGTGCACTTTTGAGCAGGAAACTTACGAGGATTTGTTCGGCGAGCAGGCGGTTTTGTGCGGAGGGCTCTCGGAACTCATTACAACCGGGTTTGAAGTTTTGGTTGAGAGGGGTTACCCGCCAGAAATGGCGTACTTTGAGTGCCTGCACGAAATGAAGCTAATAGTTGACCTCGTGTACGAGGGCGGAATGCCCCACATGTGGAATGTTGTTTCCAACACCGCGGAATACGGCGGAAGGACGCGCGGCTCCGCAATCATTGGGCCTGATGTGAAAAAGCGCATGCACGCATTGCTTGATGATGTCGAGTCCGGAAAGTTCGCGAATGAATGGATAAACGAGCACCGCTCGGGCTCTGTGAATTTCAAAAAATTAAGGCAGGAGCAGGATAACCACCAGATAGAAAAAACAGGGAAGGAAATCAGGGCGCTTTTCCAGAAGAAGTGATTGTTGGTGGATAAAAAAATCGCGGTCCTCGCTGGGGACGGAATCGGCCCGGAGATAACCACCCAGGCGGTTCTTGCGCTCAAAAAAGTTGCGGATAAATTCGGGCACGAATTCGAATTCGAGGAATCTCCAATTGGGTATGTTGCCCACGTGAAGAAGGGGCAGGCGCTTCCGCAGGACACGATAGAGGCATGCAGGAATTCGGACGCGATTCTTTTGGGCGCAATAGGCGACCCGCGCGCGGATAAATTGCCCCCCGCGCAGCAGCCCGAGCGCGCGGCACTGCTTCCATTGCGCAAAATATTCGATTTTTATGCGAACATCCGCCCCGCAAAGGTTTTTCCCGCACTCGCCGATGCTTCGCCTCTCAAGAAGGAAATAATCGGCGACGGACTCGACCTTGTGATTGTGCGCGAGCTCACCGGAGACGTGTATTTTGGAAAAAAGGACATGGATGAACAAGACACCTGGCGCTCGGATTTGATGAAGTACTCTCGCCCCGAGGTGGACCGGATTGCGCGCAAGGCGTTTGAAATTGCAAAAACAAGGCCGCGCAAGAAAGTGACTTCGGTGGACAAGGCAAACGTCCTCTATACCTCCACGCTTTGGCGCGAAGTCGTCACCAAAGTGCACAATGATTACCCGGGAATTGAGCTTGAGCATTATTACGTGGACAATGCCGCAATGCAGCTCATAAAAAACCCCAAGCAATTCGATGTGATAGTGACGGGGAATTTGTTCGGCGACATTTTGAGCGACGAATCCAGCATGATTACGGGTTCGCTTGGAATGCTTCCAAGCGCGAGTTTGGGGGAAGGCACATTCGGGCTTTATGAGCCAATCCACGGGAGCGCGCCCAAGTACACGGGGCTTGATGTGGCAAATCCGATTGCGACGATTTTGAGCGCGGCAATGCTTCTCAAATATTCCTTCGGCATGGAGAAAGAGGCAGGGGCAATTGACTCGGCGGTCGAGGCCGCGATTGCAAATTACAGGACAAAGGACATTTTTACGGAAGGAAAAAAGCTCGTTGGCACAAGCGAAATGGGGAAAGTAATTTCCAAGCTAATCTGAGCGTCTAAAATCCCCCTGGATATAAATACTACTAGGGCAAGTGCCCGCCAAAAAGCCTTTTATATTACTTTCGCGCATATTTTGCATTATGCAGGCAATTGCAATAAGGGAAAAAACCGTTTTCTCGATTTGCGATAGCCTCGCGCAGTATTTTTGCGTCTATTTTTTTTGGTAAAAAACACCCTTTAGCACAAGGTTTAAGGGGGTGTTGCAGGAAAAAAAGATTCAGACGCGAGTCCATAAAGAAGGAATGTTGAAAAATGGGCCTTGAAAAACAAAGAAAGGAAATAGATGCGGTGGACGGAAAAATCGTCGAATTGCTCAACAGGCGCCTCGAGCTCGCAAAGGAGATTGGCGAGGAAAAAAAGAAGGGCAATGATTCGGTTTACGACCCGGTGCGCGAG
>JANLHD010000167.1 GCA_024653865.1 archaeon
TTGTTTGGGACAACAACCAACGCGGCATCAACGCGGTTTACGGTTCCGTGGACAACGATGAAATCTGGAAGAAAGTGCGCATTGAAAACGCAACCGTGCTAGTGCTCGCAATTCCGCGCACCAAAAAGGCACTTCCTCTTCTCCTGTACGCGCGAAAAGTAAACCCGAAAATAGCTATTTTCGGCCGCGCGCGATACTTCTCCGAAGCCCTCACGCTCTACGAGCACGGCGTTGACTTTGTCATAATGCCCCACGTGGTCGGCAGCAATGTTTTCGTGGAAAAGGTCGGCGAATACCTGCGCACGGGCAACATGGACGAAATCCGCAACCTCAACACCGAATTCATAGAATACCTAAGGGAAAAGGCAAAGCGCGAGACCGTGCGTTTCATTGACTAAACGAGACCTTAAAAAAGGTTTTTGCCCAATTTTCGTTGCATGTACGAAAGAAGGGATCGAGAAATTCTCCCGCGCTAACAGCACAAACCTTCTTTTTGGCCCAAGGGGGCGTTCGCACTGAATGAAAAAATAACCATATTAGATACCACACTGCGTGACGGCGAACAAACCCGCGGAGTGTCCTTTTCCTCGGAAGAAAAGCTCTCGCTCACAAAAATGCTCATAAAAGAGGCCAAAATAGACCGCGTCGAGGTCGCCTCGGCAAAAGTGAGCGAAGGCGAAAAAGAAACCGTTTCCGCAATCTGCGCCTGGGCAAAAACCGAAGGCGTGCTCGCGCGCATCGAAGTGCTCGGGTTCGTGGACAAGGACAAGAGCGTGGATTGGCTGTGCGAATCCGGGTGCACTGTGCTCAATTTGCTCGCAAAGGGCTCAAAAAAGCACTGCGAAAAGCAATTGCGCAAAAAACCCGAAGAGCACTACGCGGACGTGAAAGAAGTGATTGATTACGCCGATTCGAAAGGCGTTGTCGTGAATGTTTATTTCGAGGACTGGAGCAACGGCATGAAGGACTCAGAAGATTATGTCCTTGACTTCGCGCGCTTTTTGTCAAAAACAAAGGTGAACCGCTTAATGCTCCCCGACACCTTAGGGGTTCTCGAGCCAACGCAGGTTTTTGAGTATGTGAAAAAAATGAAGGAAGTTTTCCCCGTGTCCAGGATGGACTTCCACGCGCACAACGACTATGGCCTAGCAACGGCAAATTCGCTTGCGGCAATTCGCGAAGGAATCACAACAGTTCACTGCACCGTGAATGGACTTGGCGAGCGCACCGGAAACGCGCCGCTAGCCGAACTCGTTGCGGTGATAAACGACAAAACCTTGCACAAAACCAATGTCGACGAATCATCGCTTGTAAGGGTCTCCAAGTTCGTGGAGCGCATCTCGGGCAAAAAATTGCCCACCAACAAGCCAATAGTTGGCGAGGATGTTTTCACGCAAACCGCGGGCATCCACGCGGACGGCGACGCAAAAGGCGGCCTCTACGCAAACCCGCTTTTTCCAGAACGCTTCGGAAGAAAGCGCGAATACGCACTTGGAAAACTCTCCGGAAAAGCGAGCCTTGAGCAAAACCTCAAAGAACTAAAAGTTGAGCTCACCCAAGAGCAAAAAAAGCTTGTTCTCGAAAGGGTTGTCTCCCTGGGGGACCGCAAGGAAACCGTCACAGCCGAGGATTTGCCATACATTATTTCGGATGTATTGAAGACCCCGCTTGAGAGGCGCGTGCAAATACTCTCCTGCGAGGTAAAGAGCTCTCTTTCGGGAAAGCCCTCGGCAAAGCTCAAAATCAAATTCAACGGTGTTGCAATAGAGGAATCCTCGCGCGGGGACGGGGGATATGATGCGTTCATGACCGCGCTTGCAAAAGCCGCGAAGAAAAAGGGCATCACAATTCCAAAACTTACAGATTACGAAGTGCGAATACCCCCGGGCGGAAAAACCGACGCCCTTGTTGAAACAACTATCACATGGAACATAGACGGCAAGGAATACCGCACGGTGGGCATAGATTCCGACCAGGTGATGGCGGCAATAAAGGCGACCGAGAAGATGCTAAATCATATAACCGCGCAAGAGTGAATCAAAAAAGTTTTTTTTGGAGCAAGATTTATTAATCTTTCCAACATTCACACTTGCAAGGCAAATTTTCATGCTCCCAATGGTGAACGCACAAAAAAACCAATTTATGTAGCATCCTTTTTCCTTTTCGGTGTTTTTTATGGCGTTCCAGGATTACTTAAAAGAGGCATTCGCCTTCGACCTCAAAGCCGGCTTTGTGACCGCAATAGTAGCACTTCCGCTCGCAATAGCATTCGCAATCGCCTCCGGGGTTCCGGCGGTAATGGGCATGTACACCGCAATAATAGCGGGCGCACTCGGTTCCGCCTTCGGGGGCTCAAAGTTCTCTATCACAGGCCCCACGGGCGCAATGACCATAATAATTCTATCAACCGTAAGCAAATTCGGCATAGAAGGATTGCTGCTCGCCGGCTTTTTGGCGGGCTTTTTGCAATTTGCCTTCGGGTACATGAAAGTCGGGCGCTTCGTAAAATTCATTCCGCTTCCGGTGATTTCGGGATTCACGAGCGGAATTGGGGTAATAATTTTCATGGGCCAGCTCTCGAATTTTTTTGGCCTCTCAATGGAGCCCCA
>JANLHD010000012.1 GCA_024653865.1 archaeon
CCTGCACCTAGCAATTCTTTTCTCTGAAATCTCGACCCCGGTCAATTTGGGCGCATTCCTTGCTTTGCTAATCTCCTCCAAAACATACCCGTCCCCGCACGCGACCTCGACCAGGTTTTTTGGCGCCAATTTCTCTACAGTTTCGGCGATTATTTCCGCCCTTCTCTTGTGCACAAATTTAATCGCGGGGTTTTTGGAATTGTAAAGGTCGCCATGGACATTCACGTCAGCAAAATCCTCCTGCCACTTTTTTGTCCAACCCATCAATTCACCTTCTCGAAAACCAAAAACATTTCTTCCGAATTTTCCACGCGAACCGCATGAATTTGCCTATACCCCGATTCAAAGAGCTGCGTCGCCAAAAGCGCCATGCCATTTTTTGCGTTCTCCTGCCGGGGGTATGACAACAGCCAGGAATAATGCTGGTCAACAATAAGAATTGTCCCAATTTTTGCGTCGGAAAACCTTTTGTAAGAACTATACATGCAATCGGTCGGCCGGAAATTCGAAAACCTCTCATCCACCTCATATTCACAATCAAAGCCGGCATAATCCGTTTTTCCCGAGGCAACGAGCACAAAGCCCATGCTTGAAAGAAGCGGCCTGTCCCCAAGCCCGTTGCCCTTGATCCAATTGGCGGTTTCAAGCCCGGCCTTGTGCTCCGCATTCAAATCCAGCGGCGGATGCGCATACAACAAAGCGCCGCCAATTGAAATGACAACCAAAAGTGCTGCCGCCGCAAAATGGACATTTTCTTGTGAAAGCAACACCCTATTTTCCTTTTTGCCAACACCGTCAGCGCCTGCAAAGCCTGCAAAGCAGGCAACAACAATTAGCGAAAAAAACACTGCGGAAAACAAAAACATTGCGGCAAAGCCTTTCTCCAAAAAACTTCCGGCAAAAAGCAAGAGCAATGCCGCCTCCACCATGAAAAGCAGTGCAAGCGCCAAGGCGCCTTTTCCAAATCTTTTTTGCGGCTCGATAAAACCCCCAAAACCTTCCGCAGCAATAAGTGCGCCAAGTGGCACAATTGCGGACATCAAAAACTCGAGCCCCATTGCCCCAAAACTGCCGAACGACCAGCTGTACACGTGCAAAATAAAGTAGGCAAAAAATCCCGCCAAAACAGGCCAATATTCCTTTTTTCTCCAAACCTTAAGAATGCCGAGCTGGAAAAGAATTGCCCCAGCCGCGCCGAGTGTGAAATAAAATTTTTCAAAATAGGTCCCAATCGGGCCGTTTGGATACTTGTCTCCCGTGTAAGTTGCCGAACCGGCCAGGTTCTGGTTCTGTGTGAACACCCACCACAAATCTCCCTTTGCCAAGGCGCCGCCCAGCCAGATTATGGTTGGGACCGCGAGCAGAGGCACGAGCGCCTTGTACTCGCGCCTTGACATTATGAGTGCGAACCAAATTGCTATGAAAAATATTCCCTCAAAGCGCGTGAATGGCATTAGGGATATGAAAAGCGATGACAGCATCAGCCTGTCCGTAAGGTAGAAATAAAAGCCGGCGATTGCAAGGAATGCAAATAACGCCTCGCTAAGCCCGCTTGCGGAATTGAGAAAAAAAACAGGGCTAAAACCCGCCAATATCAGCGCAACCCAAGCGTGCTTTGGCGAGATTTTTTTTGCCGACAGGTAAACCAGCCAAATTGCCGCCACTGAAAACCCGAGGAACAGGAGCCTGTACCAAAAAAAGCCCAATGGAGCGACAAGTGCGCCGAAAAAATTGTAAACCGGCTTATGGAAAAGGTCAAGAAAAAGCATTGGGTGGCCCCATGAATTAAGCGCGTTCAAAAAATGGGAATAGGGGTCGTCGGTCACGATTTCTGCGGTGAATGCCAACTGTATGAAAAATAGCGCCGCAAGGATTGCGAGCCAGATTTTCGCCCCCCTTGCATTGGCGGGGCCCATAAATGAGATGTCCATTCCGAAAAAATGCCTGGCGCAGAAAAGCCCGCCGATTATCGCCCCCAAGATTATTAATGCCGCAGAATATGCCCCAACAAGCCCAGGAAAGCATGTCTCGCACCCGCCGCTAGACAACGCATCAGGGTCAACTCCAACAGCTATTGGGACAATCCCTGCAGCAATTAAGCCAAGGCAAATAACCAGGAGAAAAAAGCTTTCCTTTTCCAAAAATAACACCAACCCTTTACTCGTTTTTGTTTTATTTATAGGGGTGTGTGAATGTTTTAAATCCTGCCTCTTCCCCCCAAACACCATTTTTTTTACTTATCATAGGCATAATTACAAGCAATGCATGAAAAATTCCAGGGCAATTTCAACGTCGATGTTGACACGATTTGCGTGCTCCTTGAGGCATACGGAATTGCCCCAAAGAAATGCGAAAATGTAACCTTCTCGAAAATAATCCCCCGAATGCTGAAATTTTTTGCCGCGCAAGCAATTCTTGCCACCTTTTTTGTTGTCGGGCGTTATGCACAAAACAAGGCCAACAAAAAAATTTTTTTGCAAATGGTTTCGGAAGGCCACGAAATCGCCAACCACACCCAAAGCCACAGGCCAAATTTCTCATCCCTCACAAAAGAACAAAAGGAATTGGAGGTGACAGGGGCGCACAATGCGATTTGGGATGCGTGCGCAGAAAAACCCCTTGGGTTTCGCGCACCGGGTTGGGATATAGATTCCGAAACATATTCTGTCCTCGAAAAACTTGGTTATTCATATGATTCTTCCATTGTGCCAAGCGGGTTCATGCAATGGATTCCAAGCGCAATGAACTTTTTCAATAAAGGCAAAACCGCCTGGACAAAAATCGGCAAGCCCGAATACGCAAGTGCCCCGAAAGAGCCGTACTACCCAAATCCGCAAAAGATTTGGCAAAAAGGGACATCAAAAGTGCTTGAAATACCTGTGAGCACGTTCTCCCCAATTTGTGCGCCTTTCTACGCAACCGCCTTCTTTGCGTCCCACCCCGCATTTTTTTCCCCCGCATATGCGCTTCTAAACAACAAAAAATATGTGAATTTCCAGCTGCACTCGATTGATTTTGTTGACCAAAAAAACGACGCAAAAAAGGTCTATTGGGAAGGGCTCAGGCATCCGGTGCTGAGGTATTCAATCGGCGAACGCATTTCCTTTTTTGAGAAGGCTGCAAAAAAAATGTCGGAAAAATACGAGTTCAAAACCTTGGCGCAAATTGCCGAAAAAAAATCCAAGGCTGGTCAATAATGTCGGATAAAAATTGGAAAAAAATCTGGTCAACAAAGGGGATTTTTTTCCCCCTGCTTTCCTTTGCAAGGCAAATGTATTCCGCCAAATTCATTTCAATTATAGGCACAAGGCTTTGTGGCGAAACAACGTTCCTTGAAGTCGGAAGCGGCTCCGGAGTTTTCACAATCGATGCGGCAAAAATAGCGAAAAAGGCGGAAGGAATCGACATTGCGCCGCAGGCCGTGGCCATTGCAAAGAGGAATGCAAAGGCAGAGGGCTCGAAAGCAAATTTCATGGTGGCAAATTGCTATAAAATGCCCTTCAACCCGGGCTCATTTTCAATTGTCTGGAGCCAGGGGGTTTTGCA
>JANLHD010000014.1 GCA_024653865.1 archaeon
CAAAGGATCGGGTCATAGAGATCCCCTATTCCGCAGTCACGGCAGTCAGCGACGTTTTCATTGTCGATGAGCGCGAAATCGCCGGCTGAATTGGATTCATAATTCTGCCGTAAACTTTTTCTTCGCAAGATCTATGCTTACAAGTAGCCTTGCGGCTCTATTGCCCTTGGAAGCAGCAGAATGAATCTTATACATAATTTCTTTTTCTTTTGCCCCTGCCTTAACCCCCAAAAAAATCGCATTTTTGAGTTCTTCGAGTTCAGCGTAATGTTCGTAAATGAGCTCCGCTTTTTTTTGCGCTTCTTGTGATTGCTTTTCGAATTTATTTCTCGCCTCACCCTGGGCCTTTGCGTGGAACTCGAGTTTTGAGACCTCTTTTTCCGCAACGCCCTTTTCCTGCGCAACCTCGGAGCGCGAGAGCTGAGCGGATACGGTTTCGTCCGCGTAGAAGTTAAGTGATTTTATCGGAACGGGTTTTTCGGCGAGGTGGGTGAGGGCGAAGGGATAGGCAAATTTTTCGTACTTAACCGGAGACGCCGGTTTTTTTAGCGAGTACAAATCGCGCGCGGATTGCGCAATTTTTTTTGCATCCGACGCAGAAATTTTTTCCGCGGGGACACTTTTTTCGATTCTAAGAAAGTGGAACGTTTCCTCGGCGGCGAGCGGCGAGATGTCTGCGTAGGAAATGAGCGCGCGGATTGCGTTTTGATTGGATTTTGAAAAAAATTCCGCGAGGCCTTTTTCATCGAGCGATTTTGGGTCAACGCCGCGTGGTTTTGGGTAAACATATGCAATGCCTTTTTTCACTTCGCGGTCCGCCCACTTTTCGTTTCTTTGGCACGAGAGGATTTTTCCCTGTGAATCAAGCAGGATTTTGTTTCCCTCGCCCATAAGTTCTAGCACAATCGAGTGCTCTAAAAATTTTAGTGTAACCACCCTGTCGGCATGGTTTTGTTCTATGGAAACAAGGCGCTTGTTGTAGAGCTCTTTTTTGGCGGCGACCGCGAAATTGGTTTTGCCGTGCCTAGCCTGCAGCGAAAAAGATGTGAGGAATATATCATTTGGCGCGAGGATCAAATCCTTTGAGCCCTGCTTTGAGTGCAGTTTTATCTTCAAGTACCCGTTCTTGAGTTCCGCGACCTTGTTCACATAGGAGCCGTCAAGCACGGGCTTTAGCTCTTCGAGCAAATAAGCAAGGGTTAGGTTGTCGAATGGCATAGTGAATAGGGAGTGGAATAAAGGTTTAAATAGTTTGATTTCCTAGAATCTTTCGCATGAGAAACGGCCAGGGCGCACTAGAATACCTCTTAATACTCGGGGCGGCGGTGCTCATAATTGCGATAGCAATAGTGGTGGTGCTGAATCTTAGCGGCGATGGGCTTAGCCAGATTGGCGATATTTTCAACGGAAGCATATTCGGAAATGGTTAAGCCAGTTCCACAAAGCGGGTTTTTTTCGCCATTAGGTGCTTTTTTATCGTTTTCCTGGGGCAAATTCTTGCATGGCTTTTGTTGTGCTTGGAATAACCGGAAGCATTGCCGCGGTGCGCGCTTTTGATTTGTGCAGGGAACTAAGAAAACAAGGGCACATTGTGCAGGTCGTGCAAAGCGCGGCATCCTCGCACATTATTACGCAAGGCGCTATGCAGTGGGCTTCTGGAAGGCCCGTGATTAGCCATTTGAGCGGGGATATTGAGCACATCAAATTCTTCGGCGCAAAGGGAAAAGCGGACATTTTAATTATTGCGCCGGCAACCGCGAACACGATTTCAAAAATAGCAATGGGGATCGATGACACTCCCGTGACAACTTTTGCAACTACCGCGATTGGCTCGAAAAAGCCCGTGCTTTTGGCGCCCGCGATGCACCAACCCATGTACGAGCACCCAATTGTTCTGGAAAATTTGGAAAAGCTCTCCAAGAGGGGAGTTAGGGTAATAGCACCGCTTGAGGAGGACGACAAGGCGAAGATGCACAGCATTTACGGCATCATAATGGAAATGGAGCGCGCGCTAAATCCGGGGAAGTGGCAGGGAAAAAAAGTTCTTGTCGCATCCGGCGCGTTTTACGAAAAAATTGACGATGCAAGGGTCATAACGAACATGAGCTCCGGAAAAATGGGCGCCGAACTTGCAAAGGCGCTGCACCAAGCCGGCGCGCAGGTGAGTGTAATCGGCAACAATTTTGAGGGAACATACGCAAAATTCTCCGAGGCAAGAGATGCGAAGGCGCTTGAGAAAAAGGTGCTCGAAGAACTCGGGAACGAGTATGACTGGTTTTTTTGCCCCGCGGCGATTCCCGATTTTGAGCCGCAAAAATACAAAGGCAAGCTTTCCTCGGAAAAGGAAATTGTGGTCACGCTAAAGCCCAAAAAAAAGCTTTTGGAAATCGTGCGCGAAAAATTCCCAAAAATTGGAATCGTCGCATTTAAGGCACAGTGGGGAAAAACAAATGCCCAACTCGCGAAAACAGGAAAGGAATTTTTGAAAAAACGCAAGGTGAACGCGGTTGTTTGCGTGAACCTTGAGAAGCACGCGTTCGGCGCCGATCGGGCGGAAATGGTTTATGTGGACGCAAAAAAAACCAAAATTTTGAAGGGCACCAAAAAGGAAATTGCGGAAAAGATTGCGCGAGAAACCTTAGGCTTCAATGCTAAAAAAAAGCGTTGATTTAAGGCACAAACCTAAAATTCGAAAAAAAGCAAAGAAATATTTGGTTCGAGAACAAGATTAATTTTATGAGGGCTTTTCTGAGAAAAGTGAAAAGAAACCTGGGCCTTGAGAGGGGAAGCATTGGCTTTGGAAAGAGAGGGATAGAAACACGCTGGCTTTACGGAATGCGCCCAGCTCGATACACAGGCCAGGCACTTGAGCGACCAAGGGATGCGAGGCTTTACTGGAAAATCAATGCCGCGAATTTTATGAATGCCACAATAGACCACGGGAATTATCAGTCATTTCGCCACATGCGTGAAGACATTTTTGCCCTCATGCACAAGAGCATTAAAGTGGCGCAAGAAAAAGGGGCACAAGGAATAGAATTCATGGATGTTGAATTGGGGCCTATGCATGTGCAAAAGGAATTTCCCCAAATTACCCTTGAGGGGGAACTTAGGAAAATGCAAACTCCGCAAAATATTATTGCGGGTTTGGGGCACACGGACGAATTAGTGCATTACGAATCCGTGACCCCCCACAGGCCGGCGTACAGATATAAGCTGCTTTCGAGGCATTTTTGAAAAATCGCCACATGCGCCATTAAGGCAATCAGTTGATTTCAATGCCCAATCCAATTGTGAACAATTAAATTCTTAGCCGTCGTAATTTTTTCATGCGAAGAAAAGAGAGGCGAATAACAAACCCGGCTCATGTCGGAATGGTGCGCTCCTCAAAGCGCGGGCAAAAGGTTGCGGGTGGCGAAATAAAATATTTTGAATACCATGACTTTGGAAGGAGAAAGGTGAATGAAGAAATTGACCCCCCTAAAGGAATGAAGGAAAGAAGAGTCGGGCCCGCGAGAGTTATTGTCGAGCAAAAAAACCCGAGGCTCGGACCAAACACGCCGCCCGAAGGCAGGGGAATTAGGCACTCGGTTGTAATCACGGATAGGCGCATGCAAACATTGAGAAAAGAAAATATCCCATTCACGCGCAAGCCAAGGCCAAAAAAAAGGCGCAAATAACTGCGATTTTTTATTTCGAACCGATTTTTTTCCCCTGTTTCCATTGGGGTTCCCTTAAGGGAAGGATTTAAATTCTAAAACATGCTCCTACTTTTAACAAAATACAATTATTTGTGAGGTGAAAAAATTTATGGCAGCTAAACCAGCATTCGGAGGATACACGATCAACTTCGCAGGCCAGAGCACTACGCTCGAACAAGTGTTCGGGAGCAAGCCAATTCCGCCAAGCGAAATGACCAAGAAACTCTGGGCACACGTTAAGGCAAAGAAATTGTCAAGCAAGTAATACTTGCTTGGCAACCAACCCTTTTTTGAAAACTTTAAAACAGGCTTGATTTGAAATGAATAAGTTACAAAAGTTCATGCTCGTGGGAAGCCTGGTTGCGCTTGTGGTGGAGTTCCACTTCAAGTTCCTTGCAACCTTCGAGCCGGGCGCATTCATCTTCACCTTGTTCTTTTATCCGATTTACCTTTTCTTCGTCTACTTTGCGAATGAGTGGGTGAACAAAAACATTCCAGGAAAAAAAGGCGACATTATTTACTATATAGTATTCGGCATAGTGGGCCTTGGCTTTGAGTGGTTTATGAACAATAACTCGCCATGGGCAAACCCGCAGGCAAACCAGCTTGGAATGTTCGTGTACTGGGTCGCGCTAACATTCATCCCGAGAATATTCCTGAACGAGAAGGCGGAATTGGCGCCGGTGAAGGCGGGAATAAAAAAATACCTAATTGTTTACGGAATCGTGAACATACTAGTCGGAGTTTTGCTCCCGCAGCCATTCAACTTCTTCTTCATCGTATACATAATGATGTTTGCGTACATCGGCCTGAACTATTTTTATTGGAAGTACCTAAAAATCGTCTACGGCTAGTTGGATTCAAAACTTTTTTTTGGCACCGATGAGTTTTTATAGTACGAATTAGTACTCTATCCAAATGGCTTTGGAGCTGAAGAAATTAATGTCACCGCAGGGAGCCGCAGCATACTACTTCATTGTGCTAGTGCTTAGTTACTTCATTATTGCAGGGTTCGTTCAGGACCCGGCTACCGGCTTTATTATTGGGCAGGCTCCGGAACAGAGGTGCAGCCCCTGGCCTGAGTGCCGCGATTCCGGAGGCGAAGTTTCGCCAACAGCGCAGTGCGAAGACCACCTTGATAATGACGGCGATGGAAAGTGCGATTATGCGTGGAAAAAAGGTTATTGCTCCGACGGAAGCATTTTGGGGGATTCTGATTGTGCGAGCAGAAGCGATAACACGGAAGAGAGGGCGTGCAGTGCAGAAACCTGCAATGGAATCGATGATAATTGCGACGGCGTTGTGGATGACGGAAATATTTGTTCGAGAACGTATTATTGCGATTTGGACAGCGACGGTTATGCGGGCACGAACCAGACAGGAACGTGCAATGTTTACGGTTGCACTCCGGCGGGATGCATAAATACCCAAGGAAATGACTGCAACGACGCAGATGCCGCAACCAACCCCGGAATAAACGAGTGCTACTACCAGGACGGAGTTGACAACAACTGCAACGGGGAAGTGGATGAGTGCGCCGCAACTTTGTGCAAGGAACTCTTTCCCGGAACAAACGACCCGAGTGCTGATAGGGTGAATGTTGTTTGGGTTGGCCTTGATTTTGCCGACAAGCAGGCATTCATCACAAGGGCAAAGCAGGCGGTGGACCCGAATTCGGATTTCAATACCCTAAGGCCTGGGCTTTTGGAAATGGAAGTTTACAAGGACAACAAGGGCAAGTTCAATTTCTGGTATATCGACAAGCTTTTTGTGGGGCAGCCAGAACCCTACGGGGGATTCACGAATTCGGAGGCTTATAGTTACTGCACCGGGCTTTCGAACACCTACCGCGAATTCCTCTCGACAAAATGGTACCGCTCGTACGCGTACTTCGGGGGCAACGCATTCATTTCGCTAACCTATGACGAGGCTTATTGGCCTTTTGCTTTCGAGCATGAGTTCCAGCACCAATTGCCGGGGCTCGCGGACGAATACACCGGCACGACAGATGACCGGCCAAGAACCCCCAACTGTGCAAATGATTATGCCCAGGCCCAGCAATGGTGGGGAAACAAGGTCGGCCAGGTCGGCTCCGATGGGTTCCCGGTGGGGTATTACGGCGGCTGTGCTTATGTTGCGAACAATTACAGGCCAACGCAGTTCAATGTGATGAGTGTGCGCGCGGCAAGAAATCCCGCGGGCGAATTGGTTTTGGGGAACCTGGGGCTTATCAATGAACTTCACGTGGCAAATTACCTCACGCGCTATTCAGGTTCAACTGGCGGCTCGGGAAGCGCGCTCATAGTTGAACTCGAGGGCGACGGAGCAAATATCGAATCATACAAAACAGTTTCAACAAAGGCGGCCAACTTCCAGAATCCTGTCGGCAAAAAGGACGGCAAGTATTCGCTCACAATTAATGCGGGCGGAAAAAAATTCGGGCAGGAATTTGACATTGAGGAAATTGTTATAGTGGATGACTTTGACGAAAACCACACGAACGCAAGGACAATTGTCACGCCGAAAAAAACAATTACCGTTATAGTGCCACTTGGAAATTCGAGGTTTGACCCGGCAACAGGAACGCTCACCTTGCCCGAGCAGGCTAGGGTCCCTTTCGAAATCGTGGTTGCCAAAAAAGCGACGAATTAACGCACCCAAATACTCTTATTGATTTGCGCGAAGCATTTCTCTATGAAGGCAATTGTTCACCCAAGCAACTCACGCGGCTCCGCGGATTATGGCTGGCTCAAAACCAATTATAGCTTCAGTTTCGCGGACTACAACAATCCAGAGCGCATGGGCTTTGGCGCCTTGAGGGTTTTGAATGATGACACAATTGCAGGCGCAGGCGGCTTTGATGCGCATTCGCATGATAATATGGAAATCGTGACAATAGTCCTTGAGGGATCGCTGAAGCACTCAGATTCCATGGGAAACTCGGGGGTCATTCCCGCGGGGGACGTGCAGAAAATGAGCGCGGGCACCGGGGTTGTGCACTCGGAAAAGAACGCATCCCAAAAAGAGCCTGTAAAGCTTCTGCAAGCTTGGGTGTATCCGCGCGAAAGCGGTTTGGACCCGAGTTATGGGCAAAAGAGCTTCAGGGATGTGCAGAAAAAGAACACGCTGGTGACACTGGTGTCGGGTTTTGGGGAAGCAGATGCGCTTCAAATGAACAGCGACGCGCGCTTTCTTTTGGGAAAACTAGGGAAAGGAGCGAAGGTTTCACACCAGATGCACTCCGAAGGGCAGGGGGCGTATGTTTTTGTCATTTCAGGCAAAATTAGGGTTGCTGGCAAGGAGCTGGAAAAACGCGATGCCGCCGGGATTTATGAAACCAAAAAAATTGAAATCGAGGCACTTTCGGATTCACAAGTGCTTGTGATAGAAGTTGCGCTCGGCTAAGCTTCTACCAAAGCAATAAATTCTGCCTTGCCCTTTCATTTTCATGGCAAAGGCAAGGATTCCGGTTAGGCGGGAAAAACCAATTAGCCACCCTTTTGAACAATACGCAAGAAAGGACAGGGAACTTTCAGAAGCGGTTTTGGCGCTCGAAAAACTTGACGCGCTCGATGCAAAGGCGATTTTTCCCGCAATGAAAATCGTGTGGGGCACACAGCTTCTTAGAAATAATGCGCGCTGGAAAAAAACCGGCGAAACGCAAATGCCACACATCAACGGCAAGCGCCTGGATTTTATGGAGGTCCCGGAACTCAAAAGGGCTTTTTCCGACTGGATACTGAATACTTACGAGAGAAAGAGGCGCTCGTGGGAAACAAAAAAGAAAAGCGCGTGATGCCCTTTTGGCGAAGGGTGGAAGATTTTTAGGAAGTTAAGCCTGAAAATATTGGAATGCCGCAAGCAAAAAACGAGGCAGGGCAGGATAAGGAGCTTAAGGTGGAGAATGAACGCCAAAGGCTGCTTGACCGCAGCAAAGTGAGCCTCATAATAGACCACTATGACGACATTTTTTCGGATTTCGATTCACGGCCCTATTCACACAGGTCGCTTTCAGACGACTTCTTAATCGAGGCAAAGAAGGTTGCGCGTGACACAAGCGAGGGTATTGCGGAAATTAGGTTCATGGTTCCCCAAGTTGCGAGAAATATTGGCAATGAAGCCGTGATAAAAAAGAGGCTAAAGGCACATTTCAAAAAGCACGCCGAAATGCTAAGCCAGGAAATTGGCAGTGCCAAAAAAGAGGGAATGATTTTTGCCTCGGGCGGATTTGTGATGATGGTTATCGCGGCACTCATAAGCATCAATGAATTCGGGGGAATATTTTTTGTGATTCTTTCGGTCCTGCTAGAGCCTGCCGGATGGTTCACGGTGTGGTTTGGCCTTGATTCGATTTTTTATGCCCAAAGGGACAAGTATGTGGAACTAGATTTCTACCGAAAACTCGGGAAAACCGAAATCATTTTCGAGCCGTTCTGAAAGCGAAATAGCGGGGAAAAAATAAATACTCCGGGGAGCATTCTTTTATCATGGCGCCAAGAATTGGAAAAAAACTCCGCACCGTGGCGGCGGCCGCGCTCATGACAGGGGCATTGGCTATGGCGGGGCATGAATATGACAAGTATGCAAGGGATGCGCGCGAATACCAAAAAATGAGAACCGAACTCGCCCTTGTGGGCCATCCTTTTGCAAATACCGGAGTCGAGGGGTTGCTTCGCGGACTCCACACAGGGCAAGCCAAGAGCGCGGTTCAAAGATTTGAGGCAATGGCAAAAAAAGACCCTCTTCTCTCCCTTCACATTGGATTGGGCGAAATGAGAAGGGAAATTGATTACACAAAAAACTTTATTGCCGAGCTTGATTCGGGAAAATATCCGCAGCTTTCTGATAGGAAATTTCTGAGAAATGAACTTGTCACCGCGTTGGGAATTTATGAACAAATGCTAACAAGCGGCGAAAATGTGTATAATAAACGCAAGGCAGAGATGCAAAAATAAGTTGGCTTTTCAGTTGAAAAAATTGAAGAATTTCAATTTATTTTTTTCTTAACCTTAGCCTCAAATTTTTTCCAGCCGAGGTTACGCGCGCGCGAAATGACCTCTTCGCCTTATTCGCAACTATTGCCTGAACCGCCCCAGGAAAAACCTTTTTTATGCTTTCCAACGGCAGTTTTCTCAAAGAAAGGCTTCCTTGCATTCCAACTATTTCAAGAACTTCAATCATTTCAGGGTTATCCCTAGAGCGCAACAAAATGTTCCTTCGAATTCCGCCGCGGGCGGAAACAACCAATATGCCATGCTCTGGAAGTTTTTTCACGCCAAGATATTCAGAAAGGGCTTTGCGCACCTCGGACTTGAATCTTCGATGTTTTCCCTTTAGGTATAGAGGGGTTATGTAATTGGCGTAACCCACATTCGCCGCAACGTTTTTCAGGACGGCTTGAACCATATCCGGAGAAATATTTGGCTCTCCCGCATTCGAATTTCTGGGCGAATCCATAGGAAAGGTTGCCCCAGGTTCAATTTTAACCTTTGCGGAAATTTTGGGGGCAAAGTTTTAACTCCAAAAAAGGCGAATATTATGTCATGCCAAATTTTAATGCTGAATGGCATTTGCGTTACAAGATGCCCAAGAACGCAAACATCGACCAGAGAATAGACTGGCACATTAGGCACGAGAAGAACTGCAACTGCATGCCAATACCCGAAAAGGTGAGGGAAGCGATGGCAAAAAAAGGGTTTTAATTAAACAAAATGTTATAAAAAATTGTGATTTCTTTTTTGCATGCCGAAAAAACCTGTTCCAAAAATCAATGAAGCGCACAAAAGGCTTCTTGCCATGCGAATAGGGGCACTTGAGCGCGAAGTGCTCGCGACCAAAGGAATCAGAAGGAACAACCCAAACTTCAACCTCGCCAAATTTGTAAAAACGCACAGGCAACTGGCGGCTTACAAGGCGTGGCACAAAACAGGAAAGCCGCCCTCGTATCTTGTGCGCGAAAATGTTTCCGAAGAAAAAAAGTGAAAACGAGCCGCTTTATTTAACCTGAATGCACATTACTTTTTTTTATGCAGCAAGAAATTGACAGGTTGACGGATTCGTGCATTAGGTTCATAACTCTGGGCACCAACATGCCAATAGCGGACATTGACAAGTTCCAGGAAATCATCCAGGCAGAGGCGCGCAAAAAAAAGTTTGACCTGCACAGCAAACTCGAGAGCCCATCCGCGCTTTTGAATGCCGCATTCGAACTGCACCTAATAAAGCAGCAAGCGCAACTTGGGTTTGTGGAACGCCACGGTCTTTTGATTAGGATTCAGTCATCTCTAATGGCGCTAGCGCACACGGACCCCGCGGGCTTTCGGGAAGTGAAAACCCTTTGGCTGGACAAGCCGTTTGCGGAAAGGGAGGCGTTTCTCAAGGACCACGCTACCTTTGCAAGCATTACCCCAAAACTCTTGGAGGCGCACACGAAAAAAAATTCACTCCTAATGGAACTGCACACTGTTTCCGGCAACAAGGCGGGCGCAATTAAAAGAAGGCTAAGGCGCCTCGAAGCCGACATGATTCATATGAGGGAGCAAATCGAGAGCGTAATCAAAACAGAGCTTGGCGCGGCGACAAGGCACGCAAAGCAAACCACCGCCAATGCCAGGCATTTGCCAAAAAAAGAGCCCAAAATTCCGCCGAGAAGAAGGCGTTAATTTCCAACTTGTTTTTTAATTCCAAAAAAACAAAGTATTATTATGGAAAAAATTGATTCCAAAACAAGCATTGGGCATGTGCGCCTCAAGGTTTCCGACCTTGAGAGGGCGGTGCAGTTTTACTCCAAAGTCCTTGGATTTGAAGTCACGAGCCGCATCGGGGATAGTGCGGCGTTCTTGTCGGCGGGCGGTTATCACCATCACATCGGGCTAAATACGTGGGAGAGCAAGGGAGCAAAACCCGCACCTCTACATAACACGGGGTTG
>JANLHD010000022.1 GCA_024653865.1 archaeon
GAAAAGAATTTTACACCCGAAAGTTCCCTGGGCTATGATGATTGGCCAAAGGAGTATAAGGATGCGTGTGAACAGCAAATGCGCGCGGTGATAAAACAATGTGCGGGTTCTGGTTATGAAAATTGGACTGTTTCAAGGATGATGTCAAGCACGCAGTTTATTCCTGTGAGAGAGCAGTTCAGCATTAGTGACAAAGTGGTAGGAAATTATTCGTGCGGTTATCTTGAAAACTCAAATGACGCAGTATTGACATCGGGGGCAATTCTGAATTTTGCCTGCTCTGAAAAGGATTTTGTTTCGGGGGAGGCAATCTCAGACCAATATGCCTGCAGTTTCACCTGCAGTGCGTGGGACTGCGATGAAGGCAACACCCCGAACGACATTTTCACATGCAGCGTTAAGGCTGAAAATATAAAAGAAGACGTTGACCCTTACGATCAGATTGATTCGGACTGCCAGGATGTGGCTGAAAGGCAGTGCAAGAACAGGAGCAAATGGTGGAAGCTAAAGTTTTGTGATGTGAAGAGGCCATGCGAATTCCGCAACAAGGATGAGTATTTCGGGGATGTATTTTGCGAATGCAGCTGCCCAGAAGAAAACCCAAAAACCACAATAGGTGATGCAACATTGCGGGAAATTCTTGCGGATTCTTTCGACCCAAACACGCCAGTAAGCGAATTGAATTTAGGGGACAGGGAAGGGTGCTTTGGGGACAAGGTTATTCCAAGCAAGCCCATTGACACTCAAACACCCGGAAGTGAAACAGATACAATTTCAGATTCTGTTAAAGAAAGAATTTTGGACAGCACAACGCTTGATTTTTCAGACAATGCTGGGCAGGTCCCAAAAGACCCAGCAACAGGCACAAGCATAATCGGGCAAATAAATAACCGAAACACTGCGGATATAACCAATTTGATAAACGAAAGTGATGCGGGCGCAGCTGCATTGCTTGGAACACAGCTTGGTTTGGGCGCTGCGCATCGCAATGATGCTTATATTATGCTAAGTGGGCCTGGTGCAAAAACTTCCATTGAAAGAGAAAACAAGGCGCCTGATTTTACTCCTCCGGCAACGCCCCAGGAAGTGCCGGAAGCAGAATCGGAAAGTGATTCGGCTTGTGATGAATCATCCTGCGGCGAGTGGTCGGGCTGGATTTGGGGTTACTGCCAGCCAGGCGGCAAGCAAATCGCCGCGAGGGCAAGGGTCTGCGGCGAACAAACAGCCTGCGATTTGGAGGAAACAAAAGAGAGAAGCTGCACTTATTCTCCGCCAAATGTATTCCTGGAGGTTGATGGCGAAGAGAGCAGTGCTGTATTGATTGGAAATGGAAAGGGCACTAAGATCGTTGTTGATGGCGGGGATAGGGCAATTGATTATGGAATTAGTGTTGATGTCCAGGTTAATGGCGAGAGCCTTGCCGGATTTCCGGTTGTAATCACTGACCCGGTAACTAGTTGTGGGCCAAGCCTTGCGGGTTCCGGGAGTAGATGCGAGGTTGTGCTTTCCGACGAGTCCCTTGACCCTGATTTTGGGCCAATCATGGTTTTGGTTAATTCACTCGACGGTGAACCTATTTCAGAATCAACATTTAACCTCACTTCTGCCTCTGAAGTTTGCGTTGAAAACTGGTCGTGCGGTTCATGGGGCTCATGTGCAAGTGGATCGCAGGCAAGAACGTGCACTGATGCGAACGTCTGCGGAACAACAGCGAACAAGCCCGCGACATCCCAATCATGCGGCAGCACGCCGTCATGCTCCGAGAGTTGGAGCTGCGGTGAATACGGGCTTTGGGCTGAGTGGAGTGATTGTGGCGAATCAGGTTCGCAGACCAGGGCGAGGACAAGGGATTGCACTGATGCGAATTCATGCGGCACAACTGCAAGCAAGCCCGGCACAACGGATACACAATCGCAATCATGTGATTACACTCCGACTCAAGTGAAGGAAGAGTATTCACAGCATGAATCAGAATTGGGTTCCAGCATTTCCAACCTGAATTATTCGGGGGCTTCTGCAATGCGCGACATAACTTCCAGCGGGGGCACGTATGGTTACAGGATCCTGAACATCCCTGCGAACGCAACGATAAAGTCGTGTGTTTCCGCATCGCTTCCGCTTGAATTTCATTATTACCCCCAATACCCTTACGGGTTTGATTTTACAGATACGGATCCCGGGTGCACTGAAATCTACAATAAGAATGGTTGGGCGAACGGAGTGCTTTTGCACTTGGGCTATCCTGCGCCAGTAAATACAAATACACAGGTCACCATTACGCAATTAGGCTAATTTTTTTGGGATTTGTGGCTGATTGCTTTAGAATTAGATAAACGTAAGAAGGGCAAGCCAGGGATCTGCACTCCAAAATTGCTTTTGAAGCAGTTCCGAGGAACCTGCGCAGTGTAGCTTACCCCCTTAACTCCCAATACGCATACTCATATGTGTGCGCGGAGTTTAAATACTTTTTCTCGGTGCGCCAAAACTTTCTTGGATTTTTTTTGAAAACATTTTGCGAACTTAAGCGCGCCTAAGTTTTTACTTTAAGTATTTTTCTTTTATGAGCTCTTCGATTTTGTCGAATGCGCTGTTTAGTATTTCTTCGGGCGGCAAGAATACCACGCGGAAGTGCTTGGTGCCCTCTTTTTGCCCAAAGCCCGAGCCATAAACCACGAGCACGCCTTTTTCCCTCAAGAGGTCAAGCACGAATTCCCTGTCCGATTCCACGGGGAATTCTATTTTCGGAAAAGCGTAGAATGCTCCGCGCGGCTTGTCGCAGTAAATTCCCTCTATTTCGTTGAGGCGCTTGTATGTGAGGTCGCGCCTTTTTTGGAGCTTTGTGACCATTTCCTTAATGTGGTCCTGCGGGCCGTTTAGTGCCGCCTCTATTGTTGGCTGTGTGGGCGCGACGTTTGTTAGCCGCAAGCGGCAGAGCCTGTGGAGTGCGGCAAAATAATCGTCGAGTGCGTTGCTTGGGTCCTGCTTGTAGAGCCAGCCTCCGCGAAAGCCGGGCGCCAGGTATGTTTTTGAGATGCTGCCGAGGCTGATTAGCGGAACGTCCTTTGCGACCGATGCCGCGGAAATGAATTCGGCGTCATCGTAAGTGATTTTGTCGTAGGTTTCATCCGAGAACACGGGCAAATCATGTTCGCCCGCGAGGTCGATTATTCCCTGCAAATTTTTTCTGGTGAGCACAGAGCCTGTCGGGTTGTTTGGGTTTATGATTACAATGCCGCGTGTTTTTGCGTTGATTTGTTTTCTCATTGAATCAATGTCCGCCATCCACTTGTTTTCCTCGTTCAGGTCGTACTCGTTGTGCTTGCATTCGAGGAACGTGAGTTCGCCGTTGTAAACCGAGTAACCCGGCCTTGGAACCAGGATGTTTTCTCCCTGGTTCATTAGCGCCTGCAGGGAGAGAATTATTGCCTCGCTTCCGCCAACAAAAATAATAGCATCATTTTTGGTTACTCCGTTCGCGCCCATGCTTTTTGCATAATCAGCAACCGCCTGCCTTGTGCTCGCGGCGCCTATTGCGTTCGCGTAGCCCTCGCATTTTCTGCGATTGGAATTCATTGCTTCCCAAAGGTGTTCGGGAGTTCGGAAATCGTAAACAATCGGGTCGCCGATGTTGAGGTAGAGCACTTCCTTTCCGCTTGCCTCAACCTCTTCGGCTATGGGGACAAGGTCCCTTATTGCGTGCTTTACATTGAGGCTTTTTTTTGCCGGCTCGACCTTTTTCATGACAAGTGTATTTTGCGTTGCGAAGGCTTTTATTCCCTTTCTGTGGCTTGGGTGCCAGAAGTGCTTGCATGGTTCTTTGCTTTTTTTCAGGAAAATAATTTATACCCCAAAACCCTATTGTGTTGCGATGATTGATGGCATAAAAAAACTCGGGCTTAATGATTATGAGGCGCGTGCCTACAAATCGCTTTTGCAGAAGGGAAAGGACACCGCGGTTCAAATCGCAAAATCCTCCGGGGTTCCGAGGGCAAGGGTTTATGACGTGCTTTTTTCTCTGGAAAAAAAGGGTTTTGTTGTGAGGGGCGCGTCAAAGCCAATCGAGTTTTCGGTCGTAAGGCCCACCAAGGCTTTTGAGGCGCAGGCGGACAAGGAAAAGCAGTCCTTAGAGCTTCGGCTCAGCGAATCGCGGTCCATAGCCGAGATTTTGGAGAAAGGAGCTTCCTTCGAGCAAGCCACTTCCGGGGAAGGCGCGTGGATAGTAGAGGGCAGGGATAACATATACTCGCGCGTGGCGGAAGAGATGGAAAACTGCAAAGAAAGCGTGTTAATTTCCTCTTCACCGGAGGGAATTAAGAGAAAAAAAGAGGCTTTTGACAAGAAATTGGCCCGTCTTTCAGCCCGCGGCGTGAGAGTTATTTCGAGAAATGCCGCCAATTCGCGCTATTTGGTTATGGATAAGCAAAAAGTCGTGCTATTTTTGAACCACGAGAAAAATGCGCAAAGCGAGAAGGCACTTTTCATTCAAAGCCCGTTCGTCGCGAATTATTTCTATTCAAACTCAAAAAAATAGCGAAAAAAGGCCTTTTTTTAAAGCGGTTTTACTTGCTTTTTTTGCCGCTTTTTTTGGAGGCCCTTTTCTTGTCCGCCATTGTTTTTGCCGACGGCTTCTCCTGTGCCTTGCCTTCCTTGGGCTCTTCGCTGATAACATCCGTCTTTTCTTTCTGGACTGCCCTGAATGCTGAGTAGATTATGAGTGCGACAACTATTACGATGAGCGCGCCCAGGAACACCGTTGAGAGTGTCGCGAGGCTAAAGAGCCCGGTGCCAATTGACACTGGTTCTTCGACAACCGCGTTTTCGTCCCCGGTTCCTTTGTATTCGAATGCGACGTTTCTCGTGTATGTGCCCTCGTCGGTTTCAAGCCTCACAGGGATTGTGACTGTTTGTGAGCGCAATCCATCCGGCAGGTCGACTAGCATTCTTGCCATGACCGTTTGCATTGCCTGTATGAACCTCTTGTCAACCTGCACGAGCGCGTTGTAAT
>JANLHD010000027.1 GCA_024653865.1 archaeon
GGGGAAAGCAAAAGTCAAAACCGCGAAAAAAACTATTATGATTCCGGCAATTGTCGCGGGCGTTATGAAAAACGAGAATGCCACTATAGAAATCATCAAAAAAAGCCCCCCAAAAATCACTCCGCGAATTTTGGTCCCTATGCCGCTTTTGGTGAATGCCTTTACCAGGAGAAAAAAGGCGGCTGTGGGGAAAATCATCAAGTGCAGTATTATCCATCCTTCGGGCGAAGTCAGAATGCTAATTGCCGCGGTTATTGCCGCAAGAATGATTAGCACTATGGCAAAGCGATTAGCCCCTGTCCTGTCAATGTACTGGTTCTTTGTCTTGTTGAAAACCACCTGGTCCAAGGTGTAGTCGCGCCACCTGCTGAATAATGAAACTCTTTTGCTTTTCTGGGTTGCAATGATTTCCTTCATAGTAATTGTTTGCGCCTTTTCTTCCGCGCCAAACGAGAGCCATCCCTTTGATTTTACAAACAAGAGGTCGATTAGAAGCTCTTCTGGCTGTGACAATGCGTCCTTTCCTGTTAGGCGTGTGAACCTGTAATTGTCCCCGAACATCAATCCAAGCGGCTCTTTGTCCTTCTCAACTTGAATGTGCCCGCGCCTCGCAAGGTCCATTAGGGTTGCTATCATGCCTTTTTGTGTAATGTCAAGGTGCATAAGGTAATCCACAAGATAGGGCTTGTCCGCGAAAGGAACGAACCTCTCATAACCATCCTGCAAGGCAATTGGTTCCACCCCGTATTTTTTGTAAAAATAATAAAACGCGATTGCAAGGATAACGAAAACCAAAATTGGCCAAATCCAAAGAAATTCAAGCGCCCCGGTTAGCAATTGGCTGTTTTGTTCGTCAGATTCCACTTTTTGAATTCCGGAGCCGCTTCTTTTCTGTGCATAAGTTCCCGCCATGACTTCTTTGTTGAACAAGACCCTAGCTTCCACAAAAGTGTTTTTGGGAACGTTGTTCGCATAAATCGTGAGCAAATCGCCTTCCAAATCAAAGTGCGAGTCAATCGCGGGGTGCAGCCAAACCCTGCTGCCTTCGGCAAGCGGTTTTGGAAAAACCAATTTGGCATCAAGGCGCCCCACCTGCGCGTTCCAGGAGTCGCCCCAAATCTTCCAGTAAAACTCGTAAGAATCATCGTAGGATTTCACGGCGTTCTTGAGGGTGTAAGTCAACACAAAAACCTTTTTTTCATTTAACGCTCTATACCACCACTTTGCATTAAAAGCCCCGTAATCAACATCCGCAAAGATTTCATTGCTCATGGCGCCTGTTTTTTCAAACACCCGAAAGTTTTCTATTCTCTCGCTCCCCGAAAGGGCAATTTCCCTCTCGGCCCAACTAAACGAGCCGTCAAAGTCGAACTCGAGCTCTTCGGTGACATTTACGCTAGCGTCCGGATTGAATTGATACTCAAGGTTCACGTGCGTGAAACTAAATCCCTTTGCCAAAACAGTTGGGCTAAGGAAAATCGCCACAAAAAAGAGGGCCGCGAATAAGGCAAACTTGTTCTTCATTTCAGCAAAAAATAACTGGGCAGGAATTTTTAAACCTCGGTTTAGATGCCTTTGCTAGGCGTGCAAAGCCTTTTGAACAGCAAAAAACAACAATATTGGCATGCGCAGGCTCGAATACGCAATGGCATTAATTGTTCTGCTCTCGTTTGCGGTTTCCGCCTACATTTTTCCGTCCCTTCCGGAAACAATTGCAATACATTGGAACGCGCAAGGAGTCGCGGACGCTTTTTCGGAAAAAGGAGTCGGGGTTTTTGTGCTTCCTGTGATAACGCTCGGGGTTTTTGTGCTCTTCCTTCTCATACCCCGAATTGACCCCTTGAAGGCTAATATAGAAAAATTCAGGTTGGCGTTCGAAAAATTTGCGGCAATTTTGCTCGCATTCCTTGTTTACGTGCAATTCGTTTCCCTTTGGTTCAACTTGGGAAACGCTGTTTCCATGACCCAGGCATTGGTGCCCGGGATTGCTATTTTGCTTTATGCAATGGGTGCGCTCATGGACAATGCGAAGCGCAATTGGTTTGTGGGAATCCGCACTCCCTGGACAGTCTCAAACGACGTGGTTTGGGACAAAACCCACAAGCTCGGGGCTCCGCTTTTCAAAATCAGCGGGGCAATCATTCTTCTG
>JANLHD010000033.1 GCA_024653865.1 archaeon
CCGCGCGAAACCCACCCATACATCAGTCCGGAAATAATAACCCAGCTTTCGCGCTCGAACAAGCTTCGCCTTGGCAACGTGAATGCGCGCAGGGATTTGACTTTCGTTTCGGACGCGGCCCAGGGCGCAATGGCCCTAATGAAAACCGATAAGGCGGTCGGGCAGGTATTCAACTCTGGCACGGGAATTGATTACAGCGTGAGGGAAATGGCGGAGCACCTGGCGGAAGTGATGGGCGTTGGCAACATGGAAATTGTCCTCGACGAGGCGCGCCTAAGGCCGCTTGATGTCGAGAGGCTGCAGGCCAATTACTTCAAGATACACCAGCTCACCGGATGGAAACCCAAAAAGAGTTTTTCCGACGGCCTAAAGGAAACGGTTGATTGGTTTTATGAAAACGGAAAAAAATGGCCCTGGGAATAAAATACCCATCTACGAGCCCTGGCTTTGCGGCAACGAACTCAAGTACTTGACTGAATGCGTCAAATCTTCGTGGGTTTCATCAACCGGCCCCTTTGTCGACAAATTCGAAAAAGATTTCGCCTCCTATATCGGCGCAAAAAACGCGGTTTCAACAATGAACGGCACCGTCGCCCTTCACCTAGCGCTCGCGGCTTTTGGAATTGGCAAAGGCGACGAGGTAATTGTGCCCAACTTCACTTTCGTTGCGAGCGCAAGTTCCGTGCGGCACGCAAACGCCACGCCTGTGCTCGCCGACATCGACCCCCAAACCCTCAACATTCTTCCCGATGATATAGAAAAAAAAATCACTTCCCGCACAAAGGCAATAATGCCGGTGCATCTATATGGAAGGCCCGCACCCATGAAGGAGATAATGGAGATCGCACAAAAACACGGCCTCGTTGTGATTGAGGACGCGGCTGAAGCCCATGGCGCATCCATAGGCAACAAAAAGGTAGGTTCAATAGGCCATGCCGGAGTTTTCAGCTTTTATGGGAACAAAATAATGACAACCGGGGAAGGCGGGATGCTGCTCACCAACGATGCAAAGATAGCGGAAAGGGCATGGGTCCTCAAAAACCATGGCGCTCCGCGCAACAAAAGGTATTGGCAAGATGAGGTGGGGTACAATTACCGCATGACCAACATGCAGGCGGCACTCGGACTTGCCCAACTTGAAAGGGTGGAAGAAATCATTTCACGGAAAAGGAAAATTGCGGCACAATACAATTCGCTTCTTTCCGAAAAGGGGCTTGTGGTCCCTTCCGAGGAAAAGGGGACAAGAAACGTTTACTGGCTGAATTGGCTGATGGCGCAAACAGAGGAGTCAAAAACAAAAATAGAAAAAGGCCTCGAACTTGCGGGCATTGAAACAAGGCCATTTTTTTACCCGCTCTCAATAATGCCGCCATTCAAGGGCCCCGGGTTTCCCAATTCGCTTTCAATTTACAGGCGCGGGCTTTGCCTGCCTTCGCATCCAACCTTAACATCCGCGCAAGTGGAAAGAATAGCGGCCGCAATTAACCCATAAAAAAGGCGGTTTTGCGCAGTTTTGAGCCGTGTTGTACCAAATACTATTAAAAATGCGCAAACCCAATTAAATAGAAAATTATGGTTTTTGGTTCTTTCCTGCCCAAGGGTGATAGCCGGCTCGATAGCCGGCTCATTCTGGGCGTTGCGGCGGCTTTTGTTCTTATTCAACTCGTGTTTTTTCCGCACATGTACCTGGCGATTGACGAGCACGAGTACCTCAAAAACGCATCCCTCATTTCGCAGGGCGCGTTCGGTGAAACCAATCCAGGTTATGCATGCAGGTCCAATGTCTACAATGAGAACGGTTACATCTCAAATTACTTTATTGGGCGCTCGCTTTTTCTCCTCCCATTTCTCCCCTTCGGCTTCGATGCCATAATGCTTTCCGGCACATTCATCCACCTAATCAACCTGCTCCTAATTGCTCTCTTGCTCTCGCGGCTTGGCGTGCGCAAAATCTATTCCCTGCTCTATCTTTTCTACCCGGTTCTTCTCTGGTCCTCGCGAACCCTCTACCCAGAACTTTTGGTCCTGACCGGCTTTCTTGCGGGAACATATTTTTACCTAGGGCAAAAAAACCGCGACTGGGTTTTGTCCGGCTTCTTTTTTGGCCTCTCCGTTCTTGCGAGGTACGATGCCATTTTCGGCCTTGTGGCATTTGCGATTCCCGCATTTTTTGCCGACAGGAAAAAATTCGCGCTCTTCCTCGCGGGCGCCGCCCCCATTGGGCTTTTGATTTTAACGTTCAATTCAGTTGCATATTCCGGCGCGCTGAATACCGGCTATGGTTCCGGCGTTGGCCTTCTTGCCTCGGTTCTCAAGGGAGTTATCGACATAGACCACATATTCTACGCAATAATTCTTTTGGTGTTCTACCCTTTGCTCCTCGCAAGCCCCTATCTTTCAAAGGGCTTTGTGCTCAAAAAAGAATTCGCCCTGCTGACAATTTTCTATTTTGTTCTTAATGCGAAGTTCACGAGTTTCCTTGCCTTCGACTTTTCCCTGCAATCCGCATTTGTTGCAAGGCTGCGCTACCTAATCCCCCTAATTGGGCTCCTCATGGTCCCGTATGCCTTCCTGATTTCTGAAACCCTTTCGCGCAAAAAAATCGAATTGCCAAAAAAAGCGATTTATGCCGTGATAATTTTAATGCTGGCCGGAGCGGCATTCGCGTCCTCGGAACACACAAAGCTCCTCGGAACACGCTCGGGCGTGCTTGATGAAATACGGGCGAATATTCCCGAAGGCTCAATTGTGATTGGCTCATCCGATGACTGCATTTTCTTCCAGAAAAACTTTTTCGGCGACAGGAAATACTACAACGTCGACCTCGGGCAGGACCTTGCCACAAACCCGGAGAAGATTTCCCTAGAAAGCCTTAGGGGAAAAAACACGTATGTGCTCGAACTGCGCTACGGCCACCGCTCCGCAAATACGGGCGAGCGCCAGGACATAGTGGATGCCGAACGCGCGAAAATGTCGGATTTTATAGAGGCCAACAAAGGTTCGCTCGAATTAATTTATGAGTCGTCCTCCCCAAATCAAGTCGCAATTTACAGGTGGGATTGAATGCCCCCGCAGGCAAGCGTTGTCACCGTGAGCAAGGACCGCAAGGAGCTGCTCTCCAAAGAAATTGATGCGCTCATTGCACAAGATTACCCGAAAAACAGGTTCGAAATAATAGTTGTCGATGACGCGAGCCAAAAAGACGACCTCAAGGCTCTTGTTGAAGAGAAAAAAAAGAAATTCCAGGGCATTGTTTACCTTCGCCAACCCCCAAGCGGCCCGGCCGCGGGAAGGAACCTTGGCGCAAAAAACTCAGGTTCCCCGATAATTCTTTTTACGGACAACGATTGCATCCCGCGCCCGGGTTGGGTTAGGGAAATGGTCGCCGCATTTTCCGACAAAAATGTCGTTTGCGTTGAGGGCAAGATAGAAACCGATTTTCCCCGGCGCCTCTTTACGAATGCGCCCGAAAACCATTCCGGGGGGAGGTTCATGACCGCGAACATGGGTTTTCGCAAGCCCTTTTTCGATTCCGCGGGGGGCTTTAATGAATCCTTTGGTTTTTGGCGCGAGGACACAGAACTCGCGTTCCGTGCGATGGAAGCGGGCAAAGTGGTTTTTGCAAAAAAGGCGGTTGTTTACCATCCATTGCGCAAGGAACCCTGGCAGAACGTTTTCCGTTACCTGTCCTTTTTGCGCAACGAGTGGCTGCTGCGCTCGCTCCACCCCAAAAAGTTCGCCCAATACGTGCTGCCCGAAGTGAAAAAGGACTTGCTCAAGGCCGCAGCAATATGGTTCGCTTTTGGCTTCGTGATTTTAACTTTTGCAATCGGATTCTATGAATATAGTTTGGTTGTTTTACTTGCGTTGTTGATTTCAACATTCGTAATTTTTTATTTGCGCAGGGATTTTGCAAAGCCAAAACTCGTCGACCAATTTTTTTACGCATTTCTTGTTCTGTGCAAATACCTAATGTACCCATTTTTCCTGGTCTACGGTTTTTTCGATGCATTGAGGGTGAAAAAGTGAAATTATTCCTCTCCCACGCCGGCATTGGGGAAGTAACCGGCGGAGTGGAGGTCTATGCCCAGCACCTTGCAAGTGCGTTCCCGGACTTGAAACTGGTTGATTACCACTCCATCAAAAGCGAACTCGGCGACACATGGAACCCGCTCGTGCGCGAACCCGAACGCGCCAGGCTTTTGGGCGAACATGTTTCGCAAAAATTCCCCGATGCCGAGGCGGTTTTCACAAACGGCATGTTCTGCTGGAATCTCCCCCATAAAAACCAGTTCAACATCATCCACGGCACCTATGCAGCATTTGCGCAATCGGCGATGCCAAAAACAAACCCGGACTATTGGCGCCTCAAATTTGTTTACAATAACTTCGAGAAAAAAGCCGCACAAAACGCCGGTGTCTGTGTCGCAAACTCAAGGCAAACCCAGGGGAACGCCAAAAAGTTCCTTGGCATTGACGCAAAAATAATTTACCCTCCAGTGGACCCTTTGGTTTTCAAACCCGACGGGCAAAAAAAGTGCGCTGAAAAACTCGGGTGGAGCGGGACAAACATCCTCTTTGTGGGAAGGCCGGAGCACGCCAAGGGCTTTGACCTCATAGAGGGTCTCGCGGAAAAAAATCCAGGGTGCAATTTCAAGTGCCTGCTCTCAAGGCCCTATTCCACAAACCAAAAAAACATCGAGGTCATTCCCGCGGTCGGGCACGCAAGCTTGCCGCTTTACTACAACGCCGCCGATGCCGTGCTTTTTCCCTCGCTATTTGAGGGATTCGGGCTTGTCATTGCGGAGGCGCTCTCCTGCGGCAAAAAAATCGTGTGCCTAAACACCGGCATTGCCAACGAACTTGATTCGGGGAACATTTTTAGGGCAAAGCCAAGCATCCCCTCGCTTGATTCAACCCTCAAGAGCTGCCTTCGCGCAAAAGAGCAGGATTCGCACGCCCTTGTTAAGGAAAAATTCTCGACAAAAAATTTTACACGAAAATGGAAAAGCCTACTTGGCCAATAAGCGCCGATAAACCATTTCTGTTTTCTCCATTTTTCCCGCAAGTGAAAATTTTCCCGCCTTTGAAACCGCTTTGCGCGAGACTTTTTTCTTTTCCGCGGCGGCCATGTTCAAAACCGCCACAATTTTTTTAGCTGCATCCTCACTGTCCTCAAAGTAGGCGAAAAATCCGTTCTCTTTGTCATCGACAATCTCTGAATAACCCATGTTTTTCTCAACTATCGGCACGCACCCAGACGCCATTGCCTCCACAAGCGAAATCCCGAAACCCTCGTACCTGGAAGCAGAAACATAATACTCCGATTCCGAATAAAGTTCCCTCACCCTTACCTCATCCGGGTCCAGGACAAATTCCACGCTATTCTCCAAACCCAACTCTTTAGCCCTTTTTTTGTATTCGTTTAGCAGGCCTTCCCAATCCGTTCCCGCAATTATGAGGGAAAACTTTCCCTTGTTCGCTTTGGGCGCAATGCGCGCAACAGCGGCAAAAGTTTCCAAAAGCAAATCAATCCGCTTGTTTTTCGAAAACCTCCCGAGGAAGAGGAACGAACCGGGTTTTTTTGTGCCCGCCCTGAAATCCGAAATATTTACCCCGTTCTCTATAAGCGCCGCGTGCTTCACTATTTTTTTGAAGAGCTGCAAATCGTTCCTGCTAACCGCGATTATTGCGTCCGCAAACCCGAGCAACATCCTTTGGATTGCGTGGAAATAAATTTTTTTCAAAAAGCCGATTGATTCCGTGTGGAAAATCCCCCCGTGCGTAGAAACAACAATTGGTTTTTTGTGCAGCCACTTGGTCGCAATCAAAAAATCCGAAAAAAATCCGATTCCATGCACGTGCACAATGTCGGCGCTTTTGATTTCTGAAAGCACGCCCAATGCAATTTTGTAATAATGCAAATCCAAAAAAGGAACCCTCCTTACCCGAACGCCATTTTCCGTGGATTGCTTTGGGAGCCTCGCCTTTGAATTCGCGCACCTCTCAAGGCACACAACCCACGCCTCATGGCCGCCGGCATTGAGGAGCCTGCACGTGTCCATCATTACCTTTTCCACGCCGCCTATGCAGGGCGAAAAATGGTTTCCCACATGCACTATTTTCATTTCAGCACCTTTTTCAAAAAACCCGCCGGAAGCCCCAGCATGAACGCCGCGGTCCTCACCTGGATCATCACGAGCGAAAAAATGGACACAATAGGGTCCTGTTTTGCGTGCCACGCGGAAAGAAGAGTGAAAAAAGTCGCCAAAAACACCAAAATTGCGTTGCCAACAAGGATTGCCTTCGCCGCAAGCGCAAAACCATACGCGTAAAGAATGGGAATTATGAAAAGAAGCGCAACCCCAACATACCCCGCAAGTATTTGTATTTTGAGACCGGGCGGCGTGTATGAATCCTTTAGGATTTTGTCCTTGTGCTTTGAGTACAAATTTATCCTATAAAATGCCCTGTAAAACTTCGTCCAAAAATATTTTTGCACGCTATTCGGATGGGTGTGGTAAACAATCGCTGCGCGGTTGAACACGAGTTTTTTTCCGGATTTTGCGATTTTATAGCTAAGCTCCGGATCCTCCCCAGATGCCTTCGGGAAACTCTCGTCAAATCCTTTTGCGCCAAAGAAAACCTCGCGCAGGTACGCGGCGGAGTAGCTACCCACCCAATCGAGTTTTTCCTTGTGCCTGTCCATGTAATCGTAGCGCTCCTCTATTTCCGCCTGCACGAACCTCGCCACGAGCGATTTTTGCCATGTTTTGTACGCCCCCTGCACTCCCGCGACTTTCGGGTCGGAAAAAGGCGCAATCATTTCCGTTAGCCAGTTTTTTTTTGCGATGCAATCCGCATCGGTGAACACAAGCACTTTTCCCTTCGCATTCTTGGCGCCAAGATTCCTTGCCTTTGCGGGTCCTGCGTTTTTTTGCGAAAAAACCTTTGCGCCCTCTTTTTGCGCGATTTTTTTGGTCTCATCTGATGAACCGTCATCGACGACAATGACCTCGAATTTGCCCTTGAACTTTTGCCCCATGAGTGCGGCCACGCATTGCGCGATCGTTTTTTGCGAATTGTACGCCGGAACGATAACGCTGGCGTCCAAACTAATTCACCTTTTCCGCGAGCACAATCATTTGCTCCTGCAAACTCCTTGGCAAAAAAATGTGCAGAACCGACCTGAAAAAAAAGCTCCACTTGTTTTTGCTCCCGTAACAATTCTCCTCGGAGTAAGGCTGGCAATAAAACTTTTTTATTTCAAACCCGTTTTTTTCGAGCAATTTTTTTAATTGCGGGTAATTGAACAAGCTGATATGAATTGGGGTCTCGTAGGATTTGAAAACGCGGTTCACAAGGCTCTTTCTGTTCGGCGTTGTGAGGATGAACACGCCGCCTTTTTTTAGCACGCGCGCAACTTCCGCAACAAACGGCGCAGGTTTTTCCACGTGCTCTATTAATTCGCCCGCAAAAACCGAGTCAAAAGTGTTCGCCTTGAAGGGGATTTTTTCCGCGCTCGAATTCTTGTAGTGCTCCGTGTCCTTTTTGATTTCAATGTCCACGCCGTAGAGGTTTTGTGCGCCGAATTTTTCTATGAACCTCTCGTGGATTCCGCCAACAGAGCACCCCACGTCAAGGATTTTTCCCCGCAGGTTTTCCAATGCAAATTGCACCCTTTCCACTAACCCACCAACAAAAAAACCTTTTTTTTAACAAATAGAACTTATTGGGTTATTTTAAATATTGGTTTTGGTGCAACATCCGCTGCAGGCTCCGCTTCTTCTGTTTTTCCCTTGGATTGTGCGCCCTGTGCCAAATTTTTCTCGTCCTTAACCTGTTTTGATGCCGCGCTCTTTTTCCAAAAATCAATGTCGAGCAAATACTTCAAAAAAGTCCTTCCTCCCATGAGCAGCCTTCTGGTTTCCCTTGGCTGCGTGGCGATTACCTTCAATCTCCCAAGAATGTAGGAAGGCCTCATGTAGAATTCTTTCCTCGCCCAATCGCAACCCTCGACAAGTTCCTTTGCCGTGAGCTTATCGGTGTTCAAAATAGTATTGTGCGTCCCTTCCGGGGTTAGCCATTCCTCCCAATTGTGGGTTGAAAGAAAATTGTTCTCGGACGCCCACCTGTAAGCCTCGGTTCCGGGGTAGAGCATCAACGGGAAGAACTGCGCGGTGTCCGGGTCGAGTTTTTTCGCCCAAGCAACGGTTGCCCTGATTGTGTCCTTTGTTTCCCCCCTGTTTCCGAGCATAAAGCACCCGTGCACCAGGATGTTCGCCTTCTTTGTGTCCACCATGAACTGTTCGATTCTCTCAATCTTCGTGCCCTTCTTGATGTTGTTCAAAATCTGTTGGTCGGAGCTCTCAAACCCGACGCAGAGGAGCCTGCATCCCGCTTTTTTCATCCACTGCAATGTTTCCAAATCCACGTCCGCGCGCGCATTGCACGTCCAGGTTACCTTAAGCTTCCTGTCCAAAACCTCTTTGCAGATTTCAATCATCCTCTGCTTGTCCTGGGTCATTGTGTCGTCCTCAATCATAATGTCCTTTACCTGCGGGAGGTTCTTCGAAATCCACTCGAATTCGTCCACCACGTTCTTGGGGCTCCTTGCCCTGTAAGAATGCCCTGTGAGTGTTTGCGGGAACTTGCAAAAAGTGCACCTAAATTTGCAGCCCCTTCCGGTGATTATTGTGACTTCGGGGAACAAAACGCTTGGGTAAAAATAATCCTCGATTCTAAGGTGCTTTTTGTACACTTCGCTCGCAAACGGCATCGCATCCAATTGCTCCTGTTCAAGAGGCGGCATGTTGGGCGTAAATTTTATTTCCTTTCCATCGCGATAAGTTATTCCGAGCACGTTATCGAGTGGCTTCTTTTCTTCAAGCGCCTGTGCCAAATCCCTTAGTATGTAATCGTACTCTCCCCTTGCAACCGCGTCAATCATCACGCTCTCGCGGATGGATTCTTCGGGAAGCGCGCCGACATGCGTTCCCACCATTATCGCAAAACTCTTGGGGTTAACTTTTTTCAATGCCTCGAGCACCCGAACATCGTTTTTGAAGGATGCGGTAACCGTGTCAAAAACCATCAATTCTGGTTTCCACTCCTTCACAATCTCTTGGACCTGTTCGGAACTCATGCCGTTCGCGGGCGCATCAATTAGCTTTACCTCATGCCCGGCCTGTTCGAGAACTCCCGTGGCATAGCCCATCCAAATGGGGTAATAAACGCACCCTCCCTTGGAAATCGCGGGGCTTCTGGAGGTCCTTGAGAACCTATAGAGAAAAGGCGGTGAGAGCATCAAAATCTTCATTCAAATCACGTCATTAATTTCAAGGTTTATACACTTAATAAACTTTACAATTGTTAATAATGTTGCCTAATTTCCCTACTCATTTCTAAATTTAGTGATTTCTAATTTATAAAGCGTTTCTGGTACAAAGGTGTTCACCTTTTTCCCCTCTTTTCGCCCACGAATTTGTTCACGCGCAAGAGTTCCTCGAACGAACCGGCATCGAGCCATTCTTTTTTGAGTTTTGATGCCTTCAAAGAACCCTCTTTTATGTAGTAGTTGTGGATGTCGCTTATTTCAAGCTCGCCCCTCGCGCTTGGCTTCAAATTTTTTATGATTTCAAACACGTGCGGGGTGTACATGTAAACCCCGATTGCAACCCAGTTCGTGGGCGGGTCTTTTGGCTTTTCAATGACCTTTGTCACTTTGTCGCCTTCGAGCACGGCAACGCCGGCTTTTGCCGCCTCTTCTTTTGTTGTTTCGTAAATCAAAATGCGGGATTTTTCCTTTCCTTTTTCGAATTCGCGCACAAAAGGCCCAATGTCATCGAAGAGTATGTTGTCGCCGTTTATTGAAACGAATTTATCTCCGTCAACAAAATCCTTTGCAAGCCCAATTGCCTGCGGCAATCCCCCCGCCTCGTCCTGCACGCGGAAGGTGAAGTTCACGCCGAAGTTTTTCCCCGAGCCCAAGAGCGCGAAGATTGCGCCGGCGTGGTGCGTTCCCGTAATCACTAGGATATCGCGAATGCCCGCCTGCTTGAGGGTTTCAATCGGGTAATAAATCATTGGCTTGTCATAAATCGGCAGCAAATGCTTATTCGTCGATTTTGTAAGCTCGCCCAAGCGACTGCCAGTTCCTCCAGAAAGAATAATCCCCTTCACGAATTCAGCCTCCTCTTTATATCTAAATACTTTTGGTACTTTCTTAATAAATAGTGCTTTTGGTTCAAATATAACCAGTCAAATATCTTTATTGCTTGAAATCGCCCGCGGTATCTCAATGCATAGTGGTTACTTTTTCTGCTGTTTTTTGTAAGTTTTGTCTTTTTGACCCCTATATATTTCATGAGTTGCAATTGGATTCCTTCAAGCATTTCTCTCGTTCCGACAATTTGAAAGCAAGGTGAATTACATTTCTCATCAAATAATACACTGCCGTCCCCTTCAAAAAAACCAAAAATGAAACTCTTCAGGATACTTTCATGTGTGTCTCTAAATTCACTTGGAAAGTCTAGTTTATCTGTTTTATTTGGGCCAATCCCATATTTCTCTAGGGTATGAAAAATTTTTTTACTGGTTATTTGTAACTGGTTTTCTTCGTACCACTTACCAGTTTTCTTTAGGTAGGTATTTCTAGTATATATCGGCCCATTATAATTTAGCAAATTTTTGATTTTATCAATTATTTCCCCGTCCTTCTTCGAAAGGTTCATACCAAAATAGTAGGAATTTCCATTAATTTTGACATATCCGTCACTTGCAATCCATCCTATTACCCAGGCGTTTTCTTCATTTAAAGAGTCAAAATAACTGTGATTGACAGAGTAGATTGGTTTGTGAATTTTCCAAGTTCTTTCTTTTGGTTTCAGCCCAAATTTTTTCATGCGCTGACTTATTACCCATTGCGAAACCCCAAGCAAATCAGCAATTTCCTGCTGAGATAAATTGTTTTGAAAATATTGCTCTTCAATGAACTCCTTGCTAATGTT
>JANLHD010000040.1 GCA_024653865.1 archaeon
ACCAAGGCGCTAATCGACAACGGGGAGCGGCTCGAAATTCCCAAGGCAATTGTGGTTGACAAGCATTCGATCGGCGGCACCAACGGCAGGGCTACAATGATAATCGTGCCCATAATAGCCGCCGCAGGATTTGCGATGCCCAAAACATCCTCGAGGTCGATAACATCCTCTTCGGGAACCGCCGATGCGATGGAAGTGCTCGCAAACGTTTCGCTCTCGCTTGAGGAAATAAAAAGGACAGTTGAAACAACCGGCGGGTGCATTGCATGGGGCGGCGCGGTGGAACTCGCGCCCGCGGACGACAAAATCATCAAAATAGAGCACCCGCTCTCGCTTGACCCCGAGGGCCAGGTGATTGCGAGCGTCATGGCGAAAAAGGCGAGCGTGGGCGCAAAGTTCGTTGTGATTGACCTGCCCGTGGGGCCGTTTGTGAAAATCAAGGACCGCGACAGGGCGGAAGAAATGGCGTTAAAATTCATCGAGGTCGGAAAAAAACTCGGAATCAAAGTCGAGGTATTGATTACCAACGGTTCGGAGCCGAGCGGAAGGGCATTTGGCCCCAGCCTCGAGGCGAAGTACGCGCTCGAAATACTGGAGGGCAAATTCTTTGACAACCTCGCGCAAAAATCAATCGAGCTCGCGGGGGCGCTTTTGGAACTCACGGGTTCGGTGCCCAAAGGCAAGGGCTTTGAGAAGGCGCTGAACATACTGCAAAGCGGCGAGGCGCTTAAAAAAATGCAGGAGATAATCAGGGCGCAGGGCGGAAAGATTGTTTCCTCAAAGGACATTAAGGCCGCGGATTATTCCCAAAAGGTCACTTCGGAACATTCGGGCGAAATCAGCTCCATTAATGTCGGAATGCTAAACCAAATCGCAAGGGCCGCGGGGGCTCCTGCAAACAAGCGCGCGGGAATAATGCTTCACGTGGAAATAGGGAGCAAAATAAGCAAGGGCACGGTGCTTTGGGAGGTTTTTGCGCAAAACCCCAGAAAACTCGAGGCGGCAATCGAACTCGCAAAAAACCAGCAGGTAATATCGCTAAAGCGCATTGTCATGGAGAAATTTTCCTGAACACCGCTAAAAAATCCTTTGTTGAAATCATGTTGGTTTTTTCACCGTCAACCCCAATTTTTTGCAGGTAGGGAAGGATTGAATCCGCCTTGATTTTGAGTTTTTTCTGCGCCTTGGCGGCATTTTTCAGCGAGTTAGGAAAATCCTTGTTCTTGTACCTGAATACTTCCTTCAGGAAAATTATGAAAGAGCCCAGGTTTTTTGGGGTGTGCGCTTTATTGCGCGTGAATTTTACCAAGGCAGAATAACTCTCCGGCTTTGGGTAGAATGCCCTTGGGGGAATGTTTGCCTGGATTATTTTCGCGTCGAAAAGCAATTCCGTGAGAACTGAAAGGTAGGAGCGCTCCATAAACCCTGGTTCTGCCATGAGTTTTTGCACGAACTCGCGCTGGAAAACAATCACCGCAAATTCAAAATCCTCGCGGAAAAGACGCAGCATTATTTCAGAGGAAATCCTGTAGGGCGGCAATGAAACAATTTTGTTGAACTTGGGGAGCTTTGCGGAAAGGAAATCGCCCTTAATTAGGGTGAAATTCTTGTTGCCCGAAAAGCGCTGCTCGAGTATTTCGCACATCATTTCGTCGAATTCGACAGCGACAACGCGCGATTTTTCCAATAACCGTTCGGTGAGAAAGCCAACACCGGCGCCGATTTCAAGCACCGTGTCCTTTTCGGACAGTTCGGCGGCGTTGACCATCGAATCCAGGAGCTGTTCGCTTACAATGAAGTTTTGTGAAAGCTTTTGGCTCGGCCGGAACCTGTGCTCTAGCATCAGCTTCTGGAGCCGGGGAAGAAGAGGCATAAAAAGTTTGGGGTGATTTAGGTTAAAACCTTTTCCGGTACCTGAATTGGTCCGTGCGTTCGGGCGAGGGCGGCCTTACGAACAGGTAGTGCTTGACGTCCATGCCCTCGAGTTCCTCGAGCACGCGCCTAACAATTGCGTGCACCGGGTCTGGAAGTGAGTGCACTCGCTTGCGCATTTCCTCGAAGGTCTGGAACTGCCCTTTTTCGCGCTCCTGGATTATTTGCAGCATGTGCTTTTTTCCCATTCCGGGCAAGAGCTCTATTTGGTGCCTCTTGAGGGTAATGCTGCGCGCGAGGTTATAAAAGTCAACGAATTTTTTTTCGTTGGAAAGAACAATTTTTTCTATCGCCTTGTCGAGTTCCTGCAGGGAATTGTTCGTGAGTTCGCGGTACGCGACCCTCTTTTTTATGAACTCAATCTTGTCCCTCTCCTCTTTTCCCACGTAAACCTCGTCGAGCGCGGAGAGGTTCGCGCCCTGCTTTGGGACGACCTCGAGCAAGGTGAAGTATTCGGTTCCAAGCAGCTGTGCAATCGGCTCTGTTTTGATGTCCGAACTGCGGCCGCGGGTTAGGTAATCTAGAACCAGTGCCTTTTCTTCAACCTTCATGAATTGTTCAACTCCCATTTTTTTTGGAACAAAGAAATAGTTTTGCGCTCACTTGGCGTACTTAGATGCCAACTCTACTACCTTACCAAGGGTCGCGTCGTCGACGTTAGTCTGGCTCTTGTACATTACCAGTTTTGCCGCCTCAAGGTCTTGCGGGAGGATGTCAATTGTTTTTGTGATAAAATCCTCGTCAAGCCCCTCGATTGCCTTCAATTCCTGGATGAATTTTTCCGCCTTTGCAGGGGTTAGCTTGGCGAATTTTTTCGAGTAATCAAAAGCCGCCTGCTGCTCGTATGTGAGTTCCCCTTCCTTGTTTCTCTCGGTGAGAACCTGCTTTACCTCGTAGAGCGGCACGTTCTGCCTTGAAACGATTTTTTTTCCAATCATGCGGCCACCTTTTGTTTTTCCTTATTGTCCTGACCATTGGTCACAACCGAAATGTGCGCGGGGCCCACAAGCACTTTTTTGTTCAATTTTCCAACGTCAACAAAGACCGCGGAACCCTGCTTTTTCACGACCTTTCCCGTGAAACCATGGAACCTCGCATCCGGCATGCCGTCGTGCCTGGAAGAGTTAATCAAAATGTTCACGGTTGCCCCGACCGGGATTTCCTGCAAAAGCTTGTTGACAGTGGCCTTGCCCCTGCTCTTTAGCTTATCGCGGGTCTTTTTTCTCTTTCCTTTCGCTTTCTTGGACGGCATTCTAATCACTACCTAAACTAATAGAATAGCCTACAATAAGGTTTAAATAACTGAGCCAAAGGAAGCCCGCCAAACTAAAAGTAATCCGCGGAAATGTCGAGCCAAACTCCCTTTTCATTCCTCACATATGCCTTAATGGCGTGGAAATTTGCGCCATCGATTGCCTGTTCAACTACGACCGGCAAATCGGGAAATTTGCGGCTTTGGATTTTTTTGAAATTATGCGGCACACCCGCAGGCACTTTGCTTGTGACCTGTGCGCCAATTGCAGCAGTTTCAAGCCTTTTTATGAGCGACTCGTTTTGGACGTATTTTCCGCGGCCCAGAATTTCTTTTCCATGGGCAATGTCGGCTTGCCTCGCATCCCAGTTTTCCATTTCCCTGGCGCCTTTATTTTCATCGAAAAACTTCCTGTACTTGCGTCCCCCTCCCGAAAATAAACCCGGCATAAAATTGTAATGCAAATTCAGATATTTAATCCTATTTGGAAGTAGGCGGGAGAAAAGTAATAACTAGGTGGTTGGCAACAAAACTTATGCTATGCCAAGGAAACAGCATTTTGAGAGAAGGCAGGGCAATAGACGCGTTGAGCCCAAAATTGACCACATGGATTCGCAGAGGCAGCCCAAGTTTGCCCGCTCCTCGGGCGAAATTGTTTCCGATGAAAGGGAAACGAGGAGAAGAAGAGGGCAGCGGCGAGATGGCCTCGGGGAGAGACGTCTCAGTCTTGAAGAAAAAAACGAGGGGCACCACTCGTTTAGGGTACCTCCTTTCGCGCTTGAAAAAATGAAAAAAGAGGGGCAAATTTTTGAGGTCGTTCGCATTGATTCGAACGGCTTTGCCGAAATTATTGAAAGAAGGGGCGAGAAAACCGGGAAAGGGCTAAGAAAGGCCGACCAGGAGCCCAAAGTTCCTTAAAACCACCAAATAAAAGAACTTCCAACATTCTTAAGGTATGGCCAAAACCGATTTCTTTTCATTAATCGGGATAAAGGACCCGCATACTTCCGAAAGCCTGGCTTGGGGAATAGGCGCAGGTGC
>JANLHD010000044.1 GCA_024653865.1 archaeon
AGGCAATTTCCCCAAGTGTTTTCGTGTCGAGTTTCACAAGAGGCAAAATAAGGATGCTTTTTATGACCCTTGGCCTGACGTTCTTGCCCTTTTTTTCGAGTTTTATTATTCCGAAATTTTGGAGCAGATTCAAGTCGCGCATGACCGCACTAAGCCTCCTGCCGACCAGCCCGCAAAGTTCCGAAACATTGCCGGGCTTGTTGCCCTGAATAACCCTCACGAGTTCTAGCCTTTTTTTTGTGAAGAGCTGCGCCATCTCCTCATCCGAGAGGCTCACAAGAACCCCCTTATCAGGATACTTGTCCGGGTTTTTGAGGACCCCCTTCAAAAAAGCCAAGTATGCACCCCATTTCTCCTCAGTCATTTTATACTTCATCAAACCGCCTCTTATTCAAAAAATACTGTTTGTACCTTTCGTAGTTCTGTTTTATCTGCAAAGTAAAAAAAGTCACGGCAAGGTTAAGGTCCTCTTGGCACACATGAAGGGGAATTGGCTCGGGGGAAATCCAGTGCCTCTGCTCGTGCAGAAAACCATGGGCGGTATCAACCCGATAAACCTCGTGAAAGTGGCCCGCTATTTTTGCCCTGTAATTCAGGGAAAATTCAAGCACTTTGTTCCCCTCCATCTTCAGTTTCACGTCCAGGGAATCCTCCTGGCCCAATGTCATTTTGAAATTCTTCCACTTCAGCAACAAAACCACAAGACATAGTATACATTAAATGTGTAACTTGTTTTAAGACTAACCACATACAGGTTAGTCCAAATCGTCTAGCATATGCACATCGGCATCTATTCCAAGACCTGCCAGTTCGCGCTCTGCCTTTGTTTTGGATATACTTTTGAAAAGCATTATATCATAGAGCCCGGCTTCATAGTCCCAGCCGTTTTCGCAAAGCTTCTCAAGGTCGGCGGCAATCTCGTGGAGCCGAACCTTTAGCTCATCGCCTTTTTTTCGAATTGTCTCGGGAGTTACATTCCCCTGAAATTCCCACTCGGGCTTTCCGAAAAGATACAGAATAACTTCAGATGTTTTCATTCAACCAACTCCCGCAGTCGCGCCGAAGTAACAAGCTGCGAGTGTGTTTTTATCCCGAATGAGGCATCATTGCCGGTGCGAAAAAGTAACATATTAAACCCTTCCCAGCCGAATTTTTATAATGGAAAAAACCATCTGCCTAGGGGTCGAGGGGACCGCGCACACCGCGGGAATCGGCATTGTGAATGATAAGGGAGAAATTCTCGCGAACGAAAAGGACGCGTTCACAACAAAAGAGGGGGGAATGATACCAAGAGAACTCGCGGAGCACCACTCGGAAAAATTCCCCGAAGTGCTTGCGCGCGCCTTCGAGAAATCGGGAATTACGTGGAAGGAAGTTGATTGCATCGCGTACAGTGCGGGGCCCGGAATGGGGCCTGCACTTTCCACAGCGGGAACCACCGCAAGAATGCTTTCTCTTCTACATAATAAACCTTTGGTTGCGGTGAACCACTGCGTTGCACATATAGAAATGGGCAAAAAAGCCACGGGCGCAAAAGACCCGCTAATCATTTATGTTTCGGGCGGAAATTCGCAAATAATAGGATATGAGTCCGGAAGGTATCGCGTGTATGGGGAAACCCTTGACATCGGCGT
>JANLHD010000047.1 GCA_024653865.1 archaeon
TGCATCATGAGCGCGGCATCGGAAGGCGTCGCAACCCCTCCGGCCGCAAAGTTCACGACAGAAAGCCGCCCTAACTTCACGGTTTTTTCCAAAAGCTCCTGCGGAACGCGCATCGCATTCGCGGAGTTCTCGAACTTCTGCTCGGAGGCGTGCTCAAAATCCGCTATTCCAGCGCGAATCGTTTTGATGTGCCTAACCGCCTCGACAATGTTTCCCGTGCCGGCCTCGCCCTTGGTGCGAATCATGGCGGCGCCCTCATTTATGCGCCTAAGTGCTTCGCCAAGGTTGCGCGCGCCGCACACAAAAGGAACAGAGAACTTTTTCTTTTCAATATGCGCAAACTCATCCGCGGGAGTCAAAACCTCTGACTCATCAATAAAATCAACCCCAAGCTCCTGCAAAACCTGCGCCTCCACAAAGTGCCCGATGCGAACCTTCGCCATCACCGGAATTGAAACCGCTTTCATAATTTCCCTCACTTTTTTGGGGTCGGCCATCCTCGCAACGCCGCCATCTGCCCGAATGTCCGCGGGAACCCTCTCAAGCGCCATCACCGCGCACGCACCTGCCTTTTCTGCAATTTTTGCCTGCTTGGCATTGACGACATCCATAATCACGCCGCCCTTTAGCATTTGCGCAAAACCGGTTTTCAATTTAAGGGTTCCTTTAAGGGGCTTTTTATGCTCGGTTTTGGGGGTTTTTTTCTTATTTTGCATCAAAAATCACGATACAATTTGGAGCGAATACTAATTAAAATGTTATTCAAATAGTTGGTTTACCATGCTTTCCAGAGAAGAAAAAGCCCAATTACAGGGTTATTTGAGAGAGGACCTGGCAAAGGGCGATGTAACGGCAAAGGCAACCCCTCTTGCCAGGGCAATTGCCACCATAAAGGCAAACGAAAACTGCACAATAGCCGGCCTCGAGGAGGCAATTTGGCTCCTAAACAGCAAGGGAATTGCCGCAAAGGCGTTTGCAAAGGATGGAATGCAAATTAACCGAGGGCGCGTCGTAATTGAGGCAACCGGCGAGAATAAAAAACTCCTGGCCCTTGAAAGGGTGTGCCTGAATATTCTGGGAAGAATGAGCGGAGTCGCAACACAGTGCGCCAAGGCAAAAAAAATTGCGCCAAAAACAATGCTCGCACTCACAAGAAAAACATCCCCTGGATTCCAATTGCTCGACAAAAAGGCGGGTGCCTCGGCGGGATTCTGGACACACAGGAAAAACCTTTCGGAAATGGTTCTTTTGAAGGAAAACCACCTCGCATTTTTCAAATCAATCAAAGAAGCAGTAAAGGCAGGAAAAAAAACAAAAAAGAAAGTTGAAATAGAGGTCGAGAACCAAAAAGAGGCACTAGAGGCTGCGCAAACAAATGCGGACATTGTGATGCTTGACAATTTTTCCCCAAAAAAAGCAACGCAAACCATTCTCGAAATGCGCAAGGCGGGCTTTGCGGGAAAAATAGAGGTTTCCGGCGGCGTCACATTAAAAAACCTCAAAGAGTACACTAAAACAGGGGCAAACATAATCTCTATGGGCTACCCCACAAAGAACGCGAAAATAATCGATTTTAGCATGAGAATGAAAAAAGCGAAATAAAATGGGGAATGGATTTTTTTGGTGATGAAAATGAAACGTGGATTGTTTGTGGCGAACGCCTGCTTGCGTTCGGAAAGTAGGTGGCTTTGATGAAACGTGGATTGTTTGTTGGAAGATTCCAGCCGTACCACAACGGCCACCACAACGCGATTTTGAATGCGCTAAAAAAAGTGGACGAAATTGTAATAGTCATAGGGAGCAGCAAGGAATCCTTCCAAATGGAAAACCCATTCACCGCGGGCGAGAGGCTCGAAATGATAAGCCTCGCGCTGCGCGAATCAAAAATTTTTTCCAAATGCTACATCGTGCCAGTGTCCGACATAAAGGAATACGCGCTCTGGACACAAAGAATCAAAAGCTATTCCCCAAGATTTGACGTCGTCTTCACAAACAACCCGCTGGTGCGCGAGCTCTTCGAGGCGGACGGACACAAGGTCGAAAAACTTGTGAGCAACAAAAAGGACCTCAACTCCACCGGAATTAGGGCAAAAATACTTGCGGGCAAGGCCCTGAAAGGGGACGTCCCAAAAAGCGTGGAAAAATTCCTCAAGGAAATAAAGGCAAAAAAGCGCATAGAATCCATACTCGCGGACGAAGTAAAGCAATAAAAACCAAAAACCGCGGTTCCAAATTACTATTATGCCAGAACGCTTTGATGTTATAGTCATTGGCTGCGGGGTCGCGGGACTATCCGCCAGCCTCGAAGCCGCACAAAACCGCGCGCAGGTTTGCGTGCTCGATTTGGGGAGCGAAAAAAACTCCAACTCATTCTACGCACAGGGAGGAATTGCCGCGGCAATGGGAAAAAAAGATTCCTGGAAAAAGCACTACAATGACACCATAAACGCAGGGGTAGGGCTTTGCAATGAACGCATAGTGGAAATGGCCACAAAAATGGCGCCAAAGGCGATCCAGGCACTAATTGATGAGGGCCTCGAATTTGACGGCGGCGAAAAACCCGACCTTGGATTGGAAGGCGGACATTCGGAGCACAGGGCGCTGCACATCAACGGGGATGAAACCGGAAGGGGAATCACAGAGTTTTTGAAAAAGCGCTGCCGCGAAGAAGGCGTGAATTTCTTTGAAAACTCGCTCGTGCACAAAATTATTTTGGCGCAAAAAAGGTTCGCCGGCGTGCAAATAAACGCAAAATCACAAACAGAACCATTCTTTGCAAAATCACTCGTAATCGCCGGCGGAGGGTACGCTGCGGCCTTTGAAAAAACCACGAACCCAAAAACAACCCTTGGCGCATCAATCGGCGTCGCCGCAAGCGCTGGATGCTCGCTTCGCGGAATGGAATTTGTGCAATTCCACCCCACAACCCTCGAAGCCGGAATTGGCGGGAACTATTTGGTCACCGAATCCGTGCGCGGGGAGGGCGGAATCATAGTGAACGCAAAAGGAAAGGCGATTGTTGACCCGCTATTCACGCGCGACAAGGTGAGCAGGGCGATTTACTCGGAAATTTCATCAGGAGGAAAAGCCTTTTTGGACGCGCGGGAATTCAAAACAGGGTTCTTTAAGGAACGCTTCCCGACAGTGCACAAAGAACTTGCGGCAAAGCGAATAAACCCGGAAACAGATTTGATTCCAATTGAAACCGCTGCACATTACACCATTGGCGGAATTGCGGCCAATGAAGAGGCGAAAACGAATCTTGCCGGAATCTTTGCCTGCGGCGAGGCATCGAACTTGGGGCTCCATGGGGCGAACAGGCTTGCATGCAACTCCCTTCTTGAAGGGTTGGTGTTCGGAAAAATCGCGGGAAAAAATGCGGCAAAGCAAAAAAAGGCAACGAAAACCCCAAAGGATACGCAAAAATATGTGGAAAAAAATGGTTCCGAAACTCGGGTTGTTTTTGATGCACTAAAAAAAGTCATGTGGAGATGCGCAGGGGTAGTTCGCAACGAGGCGGGATTGAAGGACGGGCTCGCGGGCATTTTGCACATGGAAAAAAGAATCGAGCAAACCCGTGAAAATGAAAACGTGCTCGCCCGCAACGCGCTGATTGTCGCAAGGCACACTTTCGAGGCGGCGCTTGCGAGGAAAAAAAGCGTTGGAACGCATTATAGGGAAAATTAGAAAAAAATTATTTCAACTCATTTCCCGATTTCAAGCATCCTATCCAAGGACACCTTGGCACGCGAAAGAATCGGCTCGGGAACATTCACCTCGAACTGTTCCTTCTCAAGCGCTTCGAGAATGTTTTCCAAATGGATTTTTTTCATGTAAGGGCAAACACTGCACGGGTTTATGAACTCTTTTTGCGGAAACCTTGCGCGCAAAAGATCTGACATGCCGCACTCTGTCACCAGCATGAACCTTTTTGCATCGCTTGCCTTAATGTAATTGTACATGTCCGTTGTCCCGCCCGCCAAATCCGAAAGCGCAACCACTTCGGGAGTGCACTCGAGGTGCGAGAGGATTTTCATGTCCGGAAAACTTGCCTTGTACGCCAAAATCTGGTCCGCGGTAAAAGATTCATGCACAATGCAGGTTCCATTCCAATAATGAATCTTCTTTTTTGTTTTTTCCTGCAAATTCCTCGCCATGTACTCGTCCGGAAGGAAAATAACCTCATTTCCCGGCATTGCCTCAACCACTTTAAGCGCATTTGCAGAGGTGCAGCACGCATCGCACTGCGCCTTCACCTGTGCGGAAGTATTCACATAGCAAACAACAGGAACATTCGGGTGCTTTTTCTTCAGCTCAATGACGTTCTCTGCTGTAATGCTTTCCGCAAGCGAGCACCCGGCATCAAGAGCCGGAATTAGAACCGTCTTTTGCGGATTCAATATTTTGGCGGTCTCCGCCATGAAGTGCACGCCGCAAAAAACAATTGTTTTTGCCTTTGTTTCGCTTGCATTCACGCTAAGACCAAAGCTATCGCCCATAAAATCCGCTACCCCGAAAAGAATTTCCGGGCGCTGATAGGAATGCGCCAAAAGCACGGCATTTTTTTGCCCCTTCAATTCATTTATCCTAAGGGTTTGGGGCGCGAACAACAGGCACTCATTCATGGAATACCCGAGGTGGCGCATGTTTTCATGCAGCCTTTCGGCTTCCTTTAGAAGGCGTTTTTCAACAGAAACAGTATTCTGCATTAAGAGCTTTGGTGGCGGGGACATTAAAAAAGGTTTTGGGGCAAAGTCGGATTTTTTTCCCTATTTTTTCGTTAAATGATTGATTTCCAGGGCAGAATGCTGCTTGGTCATTCCCACAAAAACCACTATTAGCTTTGCCGCAATTGCCGTGAAACATAGCGCGAGCACGGTTTTACCCACAGTTGTTTCCAGGAAATCGCCACTCATATAGGATAAGTGCAAAACCATCAGGATTAGGGCCAGGTAACCAAAGCGCTGGAAGATTTTCCACGACGGAAAGCCAATGTTCCTAATGGATGCCGCGGTGGATGTCGCCGCGAGCGCGAGCAAAATAAGGGCGGCGGCGAACCAGGCAAGGTTGGCAAACATATCCGGATTCTGTGGGGACAACATTACCCATAAATTTGACGAGTAATTGTAAAAAAACAAGAGCCCCGTGTAGAGCATTGCGAAAAAAAATCCCATTAATCCAAGCGGCTTTCGATAAATCAAATCGTGCCTGAAGTGATTTGGAAACACGCGCGAAAGCGGCCCCAAAAAAAGCGTTATAGCAATCAGAACGGTTGCCGCAATAACTGCTGCACGGGCAATGTTTGCCGGCAGGCCGTCATCATACTTGAACGAGTAGTGCGCGACAAAAATCAGGAAAATTACCGCGGAATTTAGGTATGCGCGGAACTCGTGGGTATGCATGCCAAATAAAGGGAATAAGTGGTATTTATTCATTGACTCGCCCCCTCCCCCCCCACGGAGTAACGTTCATTTGGTCGGGTCTGTTATTTTTCCCAAAAACAATATTAAGCCGGTTTCTCTGTCCTGGATGAGAAAGATGAACGGATGATCGGCTTTGAACTCAAGCGGAATTTGGATTTCAGCCGATTCAGCTATTGCGACCACTGCAGTTACGGCCGCCGCTTCGGTGCCCTCCTCATTAACTTCAACAAATGTTTTTTGCAAAGCCTCTGAAATATACAAATCTTCGCCCTTTGATATGCCCGAAAAGTCGGCAACGCCAGGGGCAAAGGCGCTTTGCATTCCAAGATTGGATAGCGCCTGTTTTAGGGAGTAGCTCTTCTCGAATTTGAACTTCGGGATATAAATTGGAAATTCCCTATTTCTCAGCGAATTTCTGTACTCGGCAACCTTTGCCGCATCAAGAGATGCCTCAAGTTCGGAAATATCCCCTTTGGGAAGAATAATGAGCATGGAGATTTTATCTCCATTATAGGGCAATTCGAGCACTTGTGCCAAACCATCCTCGGCGTAATTGAAACCCTTGTCATTCTTGGTAATTATCATCATGTCCGCCATTACCTCGCCACTTGGGGAATGGAACACCTCTTTTTTTGTATTGTTTGGGTCGAACTGAATTTTCCAGGTTCCCTTGAAATAAACCGCGTTTGTGAGCACAATTCGTGTAAGGGAATTGAGCGCTGAGGGCGGCACCAAATCCTTGATTTTATTGTTCGTCTTTTCTTCAACCCAGGAATTTATTTCCGAAGCCGCCTCGATATTGCGGGAAAAATCTACTTCGCTGGATTGCGCATCATAGTATGACCGGGCGACATTAGAAAAAGAATCCTCGATTTGGAATTCTTGGTTTATCCAAATTGCATTCGCCGTGCTTAAATTGTAATGCTCGTTCGGGGCATTGATTTCCTTTATGAGGTGCGCAAAAGAAGACCGCCTCCGCGCATCATTTGCGGGAAGCCCAAGAACCTGCGCCATTTCCTCCGCGGTTTTTTCCCTCGCGCCCTCATAGGTCATTCCAAGTGCCGATGACGCCGACCAGGGAGAAATGAAAACATTGTCCTTTGCATTCACTTCCCCGTAAAAATCAAAGGCAAACTGATTTATTCCACCAATCAATTCCTCTTCCTGGCCAAGAGCATATCCGGAGTCATCAACCAATGCGGCGGTATTGTTTGGATTAGGCTCAGGATTCGGAGAAGCGCATCCCGCGAGGAAAAGTGCCGATAGCAAAACTGCCAAAACTTTCTTTTTCATCCGCGATAATTAAGAACAAAGAAGATTAAAATAGTTTTGATTTCATAAGCGAGGCGCCTAACCCAAAAATAGAAACGATTTTGGGAATGGTCAGGTTTCGGTTACAAAGCGCACGAGGGAAACCTTGTTGAAGAATTTTTCCGGAAGCGAAAAAATATTGCCATCCGAGAGCCAATACTGCACGGTCTGCACGAAATCAAACGGCTCCGAAACAAAGCCTACCTGCGCGAAAAAAAGAACCGCCAAAACGAAGCCGTAAATTGCTGCAAAATACACGAGCCACCTCAATTCCGACTTGTATTTTAGGAGTGCGGCTGTGCCGAGGCAATAGAGAATAAAAAAATGCGCAAAAAAACGGTTCCCAAAAGACCAAGCGGAATGCCAATCATGCCAGGCAGAGTAAACCAAAAGATTCAGGAAAAACAAGGACATGAGAAGGAATTTCTTCTCGTGCCTCAAATAATAAAGCCCCGCAATCGAAACAAGAATTGTCGGAGTCCAGAACAAAATCCCCCTGCTAGGGTCAACGAGGATGTGGAAAATAAATATCGGGAGAGGAAAAAAACCATTTTCATACCCGGAGGTAAAAGGGTTCCCGAATTGTATTTGGAAGTAAACCAAAATTCCTATTACAAAAGGGGCAAATCCCAAAAGCACCCCCTTAATTTTTTGGTATTCCCCGCGCAAAAAATAATGCACTAAAAAAGGCAAAATGAAAATTCCATTCGTGTAACGCGTGATTGCGAGCAAACCTATGGCCGCACCCACCAAATAAGGGTTTTCTTTTTTCTGCAAAACAAAAAAAACCAAAAGCGCAAACAAGCCGGCCTCCATTGCATGGCTATAGCTTGCGCCATACGTTGCCCACCAAATAATGGGAGTTGAAAAAAAGGCAATCAACAGGGCTAAAGATGTTTCCTTTTGGGAAAAAAATTTGCGAAGGACAATAATTGTTACGAACAGCCCCGCCAAAAAAAATAAACTAGAGGTCAGTGGAAGCGCAATCATCCTAACCAAAATATCCCCGCCCCTTTCCAAAAAAAGTGCGTCCTTAATGTGGAATATTTCGAAATCATCCAAAAAAAGTGAAACCGCATAAAGCGGAATGGAAAACAGCGAGAGCCCCGGGGAGTACTTTGAATAATATTGCCCGGTCCGCGGGTTTTGGTCAACAAAAACAGTTTTTGCTATTTCATTGAACCTGGCGCCATGCTCTAGGTCAAGCGAATTATACCTCGCCACCCCCTCGAGGGTCGCATAATATCCAAACCCATCGCCCACAATAACTGGGTTGAAAAAAAGGAAAACGAAAAGCAAAATCGCCGCGATTGCAAATTTTTCGGAAGCCGAAAGCGAGGCAAAAAAATCGCGGATTTCTCGAATGGCCAACCAAAAACCCCATTAAAAAAGCCCAAACCCCATTAAAAAACCGCGCCGAAAAGCCGCGCCAGTTAGGCTTTTATGGACTTTAAGCCTGATTTTAAAGGAAATAAAATTCCAAAGGGGCGAGCAGATGACCGGCTTTTCGAATGCCAAAGCAGAAATAGAGAAGGGAATACTAAACCGCGACATGGTTGTAATAGTGGGCGAGTGCATCGCAGAATACTCCGGCAGGGCGACCTCGAAACTTGCGCGCGGAAAGCGCATGGTGCTAATCAAGGGCGACGGCTCCATATCCATACACCAAAACAGGCTGGTGCGCCCCACGAACTACATGGTGAACACCAAAATAGGGTGCCGCGAAGAAAACGCGACATTTGTGATTCGCGCGAACAGGCAAAAGCCAGCGGAAAAACTCGCGGTGACATTCTACACGGTCCTTGAAATCAAAAGATTCGAAATGGAGCAAAGCGATGATTTGCGCCTCTCCGGGAGCGAAAGGGATTTGAACGAAATACTAATGCAGGACCTCTCCATGATAGAGCCGGGGCTAAAGCCAATCAACCAACAGCAGCACTTTAGGAGAGGAATTTGCGACATCATCGCCGAAGACAGGGACGGCAACTTCGTGATTGTGGAACTAAAGAGAAGGGAGGCGGATTTTGCCGCTGTAACACAGCTCCAAAGGTACATGAAAGAGGTCGAAAAACTCAAGAGCATAAAGGCGCGCGGAATTTTGCTCGCGCCATCAATCCGCAAAAACGCGCTCGAATTATTGGAACAATACGGCCTTGAGTTCGCAAAGCTAGATTTTGAACTAACCCCCCACGATTCCGCGAGCAAGGCGAAAATAATTGGCCTTGAAACAAAACAGCAAACCCTGGCACAGCACCTCGCGAAGTAAACCAAAAAATTGCACGAACCGTTAAATTCCACAAAAAACAACATATTTTAGTCGATTCACATGGATTCACTCTCTGAAAAGCACTGCACAAAGCCAAAAGAAACCGATATGCCATTGCAGCGTGAAAAGGCAAAAGAATTTGCCGCAAAGGTCCCGACATGGACACTTGAAGTCAAAAAAATTTCACGCAGATTCCAATTCGACGATTTTGAAAAGGCAATGGAATTCGCAAACAAGGTCGCGGCAATTGCAAAAGAGCAGGACCATCACCCAAACATCCATATTTCCTACAACAAGGTCATGCTCGAGCTCAGCACGCACAAAATCGGCGGCCTGCATAAAAATGACTTTATCCTCGCGGCAAAAATAGATAAAATTTTGAATTAAATCCGGATTTTGAATTAAAAATTAATTAGAAATTCGGATGGTTATTTTATTACGCGCACGAGCTCGACTTTCGGGCCGTCCATTTTTTCAACAACGAATTTCAGGTCTGAAATCACGACCTCGTCCTTTTCCTTGGGCACCCGGTCCATTGCGCCTATTATGAGCCCCGCAACCGTCTCAAAATCAGCGGATTTGAGCGGAACCTTTAGCGCCTTGCTCAAAGAATCCAAAGTGATTTGGCCCTCGACCAAAAACTCGTTGCGCCCAATTTTTTTTATCGTGGGCTCAACATCTGTTTCATCCACTATTTCCCCAACGATTTCCTCCAGGATATCCTCAATGGTAACAAGCCCCACTGTGCCACCGTATTCATCCACGACTATTGCAAGGTGCTGCTTTTTGCGCTGGAATTCCTTCAAAAGCTTGTCAATCTTCTTGTTGGCAAACACATAAATCGGTTCCCTCGCAAGCTTGTCCACCAACACGTCGCCTTTTTTTCTGTGGGTCGAGCCGAAGTAATCCCTCACGTGGAAAACCCCGACAATATCGTCCAAATCATCCTTGTAAACAGGCACCCTTGAGTGTTCGCGCAAAATCCCCTTGCTAATTTTCCCCACCTTTGTGCCAGATTCCACCGCAACTATTTCAGAGCGCGTGGTCATGACATCCTCAACCGTGATATCGTTTAGCCGGAAGATGCGGTGTATCATTTCTTTTTCCTCCTTCTGGATTGCGCCCTCTTCCGCGCCCAGCGAAACCACGGTTTTTACCTCATCCTCGGTGAGGATTTGCACGCCCTTGTCCCCGCCCAAAACCTTTACAAAATAACCGGTTATGTGGTTTAGGATAAAAATAATTGGGAAAAAAAGCACCGAAAAGAATTTCACGAGCGGAGACGCCGTGAGGGCAATGAACTCATTGTGCTTTAGAGCAAGCGACTTCGGGGTTATTTCCCCAAAAATGAGCACAGCCACCGTAATGACGCCGGTCGCAAGGGCTATCCCAACATCCCCCGGGTATACCTGCAGGGCAAGAGCGGTCGCAAGGGAAGCCGCGGAAACATTCACTAAGTTATTTCCAATAAGAATCGTGTTCAAGAGGGTCTGTGGGTCGGATTTTAATTCCGCGAGCAAAACGGCATTCTTGGCGTTGGAAGAAACGAGCTTTCTGAGCTTGACCCTGCTGATCGAAAAAAATGCCAATTCCACCGCTGAAAAAAACGCAGAGAACAAAATTAGTATTACCAGGATAATGATGTTTGTTTCAAAAGACGCCATTCACATTCAACCCTTTTTCCCGATAAAAATTTGTGAATTCACACGACCTAAAAAAAATTCCGATTTCAAAAAAGGCTTCAGCCCCTCAAAATCCTTGCGGAAAAAACGCTTTCCCGCGCCAATTGCGGCTCTATTTGCAATAGCCTGTTGTATTTGGCAACGCGCTCGCTTCTCGCCGGCGCGCCGAACTTGCTCTGCCCGCAGCCAAGGCCCACCACGAGGTCGGCTATGAATGCATCCTCGGTTTCTCCCGAGCGATGCGAAACAACCGTGCTCCAATTGCTCCTCTTTGCAAGAAGCGCGGCGTCAATGGATTCGCTCACCGTCCCAATTTGGTTCACCTTCAACAAAAGAGAATTGCACGCCTTTTCCTCTATCGCGGTTTTCATCCTCTCAACGTTCGTGACCAGCAAGTCATCGCCCACTAGCTGTATTTTTTTTCCGAGCTTCGAGTTCAATTCCTTCCAGCCCTGCCAATCATCCTCCGCCATGCCGTCCTCTATTGAAACTATGCCGAATTTTTCTACAAGGCCCGCGTAAAAATCCGAGAGTTCGCCCGCGGAAAAAGATTTTGCGCCAATTGAATATTTTCCGTTTTCGAAAAACTCCGAAGAGGCGCAATCAAGCGCTATGGAAATCTTTTTCCCATACCCCGCCTCCTCGCAGGCAAGCAGCATCAATTCAAGGCGGTCCTCGACATTCTCCATCGGGGGAACGAATCCGCCCTCATCGCCGAGCAGAGTCGCCTGGCTGCCGAATTTTTTTTTGAGCATTTTTTTCAGCACGTGGTAGGTTTCAGCGCCCGCCTGCAGTGCATCGGAAAAGGACGAAAAGTTCATTGGCATTAGCATGTGCTCTTGGATGTCGTTTTCCTTGCCCGCGTGCTTGCCGCCATTTAGGACATTTAATTGCGGAATCGGAAGCAGCGGCCTTTTTTGCCCGGCAATTTGCGCCACCAAATCATACACCGCAATGCCCTTCTCGGCCGCAAGCGCCCGCGTATAGGACATGGAAATCCCGAGCATTGCATTTGCCCCGAGATTTGACTTGTTCTTGGTGCCATCAAGTTTTATGAGCGCGTCATCGAGCTCTTTTTGGGAGGAAAAATCCTTTCCCGAAACAGCCTTGGAAATTTGGTTATTTACGTTGGAAACCGCCTTTTGGACGCCGTTTCCCCCGAATGCAGAATCCTTGTCGCGCAATTCGAGCGCCTCGTGCTTTCCCGTGGAGGCGCCGCTTGGCACCATTGCAGAAAACGCGCCTTTTTGCGTGAGGACCTCGGCCCAAACCGTGGGATTCCCCCTCGAGTCAAGAACCTGCCTCGCGTGAACCCTTTTAATTAGCATGAACTTACCAGCAACAATATTGTTGGAAAAATTATATTAAGGTACTCCCCAAGGCGCTTTAGAGGCTTATTTTGGCCCCAAAACGCTCTTTTTGACCAAACCATCCAATTTGGTGCCGTCAAAGAGCTCAAGCTTTAGCTTGTTGAAAACATAGGTTTCGAGAAAGCGCACATCCTGCCTCGGGAATTTGCCCAAAATAATTTTCTTCAAATCCTCTTCGGCAAAAGAAATGTAATTCAGGCCGTTGATTTTCTCCGGCAAGGGCCTGTTGCGCTCGCTCAAAGATTCCTTCACAATGAAAAAATCCACGCCAGAAAACCTCGTGGAGTAAAAGGCATCGAACCAAATATCGTGGCAAATAAGCGCCGAGTCCTCGCGCGTGGCCGCCCCTTGCGCGAACAAATCATCCATTGCACGCTGCTTGAAAAACTCATCCACAAAATCCGGGTCGGACTCGAGGTTCGCAAGGCGCCTCTCGCGATCCATTTCCTCAAGGGAATTCAGGTACTCCTTTGTAACGAAATGGATGTTCTCCTTTTTGAAATGCTTTGCCGCAGGGGATTTTGAAAGCTTTTCTTTCGCCTTTTTTTCCTCGAACCCCAAGAAAAGCCGCAGCGAAACAACGCCCTTTTTCTCAAGGCCCGAAAGAAACTCCATTGCCGAAGCGATTTTTTTTGCGTCAACTTTTGGGTTAATTAGCCCCGGGGCGAGCACGTCATCGTGCACGAAAAAAAGGTTCCTTTTCACCGCGTTTTTTTCATCCAGCTTCATGAATAAAATTTAAGGCAAAAAGAACTTAAAACCACGGACGCGCAATACGCGCGCAATACGCGCACAACGGGCACCTAGGAAACAAGTATATAAACCCTACAATCATAAGTATTTACGATTCAAATGCCAAGGCTACCGCTCGCCATTTTTTCTGGAAGCAGCAATCCTGCGCTTGCACAGGAAATCGCCGCCAACCTCAAGAAAAAGCTCGGCAAAATCGAGCTCAAAAAATTCGCCGACGGCGAAACATACGTCAACTACCTCGAAACCGTCCGCGGAAAGGACGTTTACCTCATACAAAGCACCTGCAACCCCGCAAACGACCATTTAATGGAACTGCTCATCATGATTGACGCAGCAAAACGCGCCGCCGCGGAAAAAATAACCTGCCTAATCCCCTACTACGGGTACGCAAAACAGGACAGGAAAGCAAACGACCGCGAGCCGATAACCGCAAAGCTGGTTGCCGAACTTTTGCAATCCGCGGGAGCCGACGCGGTCATCACAATGGATTTGCACGCGGATCAAATACAAGGATTTTTTGACATACGCGCGGACTTTCTGTACGCCTCCGGCCCTCTTGTGAAATACTTCAAAAGCAAGCAGCTCTCAAACATTGTGGTGGTGTCTCCCGACGTTGGGAGCTCGAGAAGGGCAAGGGCATACGCAAAGAGGCTCGGCGCGGAACTCGCAATAATCGACAAGAGAAGGCCAAAGCCCAATGTGAGCGAAGTAATGCATTTGATTGGAAGCGTAGAGGGAAAAATTGCGGTGGTTGTGGACGATGAAATAAACACCGCGGGAACAATCTGCAACGCGGCACAAGCAGTCATGAAGAACGGCGCAAAAGAGGTTTACGCGCTTGCAAGCCACGCAGTATTTGCGGGCAACGCAATCGAGAGGCTTGAGAAAAGCGAGTTCAAGGAAATAATCGTGACAAACAGCATTCCGCTCAGGAAAAAAATTTCAAAAGTCAAGGTTGTTTCAATCGCGCCCATGCTCGCCGAAGCAATCAAGCGAACCAACGAGCACGGCTCAATCTCAAACTTATTGAACCCCTCAAAATAACAAAAAAACTAAAAAAATCAAGAAAGTGACTCCATGAAAATCGCGGCAATTTTATTAATTCTCATCATTGCAATAAGCGGGTGCTCTGATTCTAATTCGAATGGCCAGGATTTGGAACCAAAAAACCCCGAAAACCCCCCGCAACTCGACCCGGTTGAATCCGAGTGGGACGCAATTCGCGCAAATAATGCCGCGCAGTTTTCACCCGAATGGGGAACGCCGGTACTTGCAGGAATCAGCACAAACAATTGGGAGGACAGCGCATTCATTTCCGGCGACGGGCAAACCCTCTATTTCACCTACTACCCCGGAGACATCACAGCGGACATGGCAAAGCTCGAATTCAAGGATGATTTCGACATATTCTACAGCCCAAAGCCATTCACGCAAAAATTTGTGCACCCCATTTCCAAGGACATTTGGAGCGAAGCCGGGGCAATGATTTCAGGGGGCGACATTTATTACATGTCTAACTTTCTCGAGCAGGATGAAATCGGCGTGATTGAGGCGAACGATAATATTTACAAAAACAGCGAACGCCTACCCTTCAACACACTCGGATACGAAACAGACCCGCATTACTGCGCCGCGCAGGACGAATTGTACTACTGGGTGACGCCAAGCTATGTGGACTTCAAGCCGGGCGACATTTACGTATACAAGGACGGCAAATCAACCCTGCTCGGGCCACCCATTAATACCGACGCACACGACCTTGAACCATTTTTGACAAAGGACTGCCAAACCATGTACTTCACATCACACAGGAACGGGAAGGGGGAAATATTTGTCTCCAAAAGGCTCGGCGAATTCGCATGGCAAGAACCAAGCCTTGTGGCAACCAGCCCCTTCGGAGTCGGAAAGGCAACCCTAACCGATGACGGCGAATACCTCTTTTTCGTCCAGGGCTTTAGCAGCGCCTTGGGCGCTAACAACGCGGACATACTCTACGTGCAAAGAAAGGCGAACTAGAATCAAAAAGCTTTATTTGCAAAAAAGCTGCAGATGGTTGATGTAAAGAAGTATAAATGACCTTTTACAGAATATTTACATGGAAGAAAATAACGTAATATTGATACCTGCCCATAATGAGGGCAATGTAAAGCGATACAGGTATGATCGTTTGGGGAAGCTGGTTGATAGAAAAAGCCACAGATTTGAATACCTTAGAAGAACTATTCAAGAGATTAGAAAGGCTCGTTTTACAGGCAGAATTATAGTTGTTAATGACGGAAGTACCGATAATACTGCACAAATTGCAATAGAAGAAGGTGCTGAAGTGATTAATTTAGAAAAGCGCACGGGAAAAGCCCAGGCTATTTTTTATGGGCTGGCAAGAGTTGCTCGTTCAAATCCAACTAGCGTCTTAATTATGGATGCGGATTTGGAACAACCATTCAGCAGCAACTACAAAGAAGACCTGGGGAATCTTATAAGGGCAGCAAATAGTGCAACCAAAGAAGGCCGCATACTTCAGGTAATCGCCAATGTCCATGAATTAACAAAACCATGGGCGCTTACATCAGAAAGTGGGATCAGGTGCTTTAGCAGAAGCGGACTGGCCGAGTTAGTAAAAGCAAAAAAAGACTTTGTAAGAGAGTTTCAACTTGAAGAATACTTAAACAGGTTTTTTGAACACCATACAGAGACAATCTGGACAAGACTAAAATTCAGGCCACCTTGGCAAACTTCAACAGCAGTAAAATACCAAGGAAAAAAATCTGCATCAATATCAGCAAAAGCAAAAATAAGGCCAATACCCCGGCATAAAAAATAAAACGCTTTAATGCCTGATACCGGTTGTGCAAGATTAAATGGGAAAAAAGCCAAAAAAACAAAAAACGCAACCTTTAAATACATCCGCCGCACCTTATGTATACAAGGGAATAGTAGAAACTAGAAAGAACATTTCAAAATCGAATTCTCCCAAAAAAAAAGTTCTTCGCTCCTACACGGAAGATGAACATAAAAACAATACAAGAGGTGAACAACAAAATGATACAGTTAGATTACTGTAAGGAATGCCACGAGGTATTCCAGCTCAGCGACAACTTCGGCACACTGCAAATAGTGTCGGGTGCGCACAGGGCAAATTGCAAAAAGCAATAAAAAATTGTTTGGGAGAAAAGGCAAACAACCCTTTCCCCAAAAAAAAACTTTTTTTACCCAAAGGAAGTTATTTTCCCAGCCTTTTGAGGACCCGGGAAATTACTTCCTCACTATAACCCTGCTTTCTAAGCGCCGCACCGAGCTCTGAGGAAGAAAACGTCGCGGCGTCGTCCTTTAGAAGGGCAACGACCTTGTCAACCTGGCGCCCCTCCCTTCTGGCAAGGAAAGACTGCTCGGAAATCGGCTTTGATTTCTGCAAATCCTCAAGAACCTTTTTCGGGTCGGGCCTTGAAGGCACCACAACAAGAGCAGGCATGAAGGGTTTTGGTTCTGGAGCAATTGCAATCTGCGTCTGGCGAACAGACCCGGCGGGTTCGGGGGCGCTTGCGTTCGGCCCCGCCATTGAAGTAGCCCCAATGCCTTTTAGCTGTGCGTAAATGCTCGGAAGTATGAAAGCACCCATAGAATAAATTATGGGAGTGTAAAGAATCGAAATTACCCCCCCTACAACAATGCCCGCAAGTACGTTTGATGTGAGGGCCTCAATGCCCACCCGCCCGATTGCTTGGACAAACCAAAATGCGATTGAGACAAGAACAACCGCAAGCCCTGCAACAAAAGCCGTGATAAAAATATCGCCAACTCTGCCAGCGGTAAGCGCCCATGCCTCTTTTGTGGTTTGGGTAATGCCCTGATCCTTGTGCAAAAAAATTGTGGGTGCAAGATATAGCCTTATGGCATTGTAAATAACAATGAAAAAATACGGTAGCGAGAGCAGTATAACTCCAAGAATCAGAGCCAAGGAAACCAGTGGAACAAAAAACGCAACAACAAAAGCGCTAAAGCCGAGGAATAGGAGCACGAAAAAATAAATCCTCCACTTTCCGTTATACCATGAGGTCCATGCAAGAAGTTGGTTGTAAATCAAAAGCACAATATACCTCAAAAATTTTCCGAAGGGAAAGGGCGCGGTTTCAAAGCCCACAATCTGCAGTGCCCGAACCTGCATTAGCGTCACCACAAAACCAAGGGAAAATAAAAAAAGCAAAGACAGAGGGATAATTAATAGCACAAAAACAATTACATTCTGAAGCAATAGCCCGGCGAATTGGGTTAACTGCGCCTCGGAAAAAGAGCCTCCCGGGGGCAAGGCCGCAGCCGCAGAAACAATCTGGTTTGCAAGATCGCCAAAAACAAGCAGCAAAAGTGCGCCAAAAACAACGTACATTAAAATTGTGAGCACAATGTGGGAAAATATGTACCTCCACATTTTTGGGTCATGCCATTTAGTGAGGGCATTTTTTGCTACAACACCAATATCCATTCAAATCAAATAGAATAAAATCCCCGTGCTATTTAAAGGTTCCGAATGCGCATTTTCAAAGAAAAAAGAAGGGAATGGGAGCGGGAAGATTCGAACTCCCGCCGCAGCGTCCCGAACGCTGAATCCTAACCAGGCTAGACTACGCTCCCAAAAAAAATCCAAGAAGGATAAAAAGAGGGGTTGGAAAAGGAATAAATACTCTTTAGTTGCCAATTCTAACGGCAGGAGAGTTTCTGTTCCCTGTTTTTTCACAGACCTTAAGCGCAATTTTTTTCAAAAATACTCTCGCAACTTCTCGGATTACAAGAATGTTTAAATAGTTCCCGCGACCTAACATTAATCTGTTTTTAGAAAAACCAAACCGAATTGTTTTTGGTTTTTTGATTTAGTGGGGGTTAAGTTATGGACGAAAAGTTTTTGGGAAAACTAAGCGACAAGTCCAGCGAAGAAAACTTCTCATCCTA